>JACPTH010000063.1:0-14750 GCA_016192885.1 bacterium
AACCGGATCTACGGGCGATTGCTGCTTTACGGATTGAATAAAAAAGATTCCAAAAGTTAAAAGGGCGGTTACCAAAACTAACACAATAACTATCGCCATACCGGAGCGGGAAAAGCATGCTTCTTTTGACCTTTCAATATTTTTCATCATTAAAATAAAAGGTTTAATCGCCAACTCAGCTACCTCGCCGGTTCAGGTCTGCCCGGTAGGTTAATGCCCGAAATTGCACTTGTTTAGTTTTTTCTTCCGTCCATTCAATTTTCACTTTAATTTCCTTGATGGAATCAGAAACCGTTAAGTTTTCATTTGAAAAAAGGCCTGCGGGGGGATTAAGCTCATCAAAAGTAGGATCCCCTACATCAACTGATTGGTACGAAAAGGTAACCGGGATGATTTGGCAATCCATGGAAACCGTGTATTTTCCGCCCTTCTTCCCATCTATATTGCCCAAACATAAATTTACGGGAGCAGTCGAATAATTTGTAATGTTATTACCAACCGGAATATCTTTAAAAGGTTGTTGCAATAGTAAATTAACCGTTTTCTCAAGAAGCTGGATTGCTTCAATTTGCCGCGCATCTTTTGAAACAGCCTTGGCCCCATACCCCATGATTCCAGAGACTGGGATCATTGCCATTGCTAAAATGCCGACGGCTATAATAATTTCAAGCAGGGTGATTCCCCGTCTTCTCGTAAAACAAATTGGAACTAAGGGAGCCCTAAAATCAAAAAAACTTTCCATTAAGATTTACCTCGCAAAAAGAATGCCCTTCCTCTTAAAAAATAAAAAAAGCATGAGAAATTTTAACCTAATTAGCTTCAGAGCATATTTTTAGAACAAAAATATTAACAAAAACCCTTTTGGGAATTTAAGAGAAGTGTAAAACTTTTATTACCAAAATACAATTTTTTTCCCCCCTCAACAATTTTTAACCATTTAGTTAAAGGATGCACACGCCTGCTGCGCGGCCCACCTTTCGACACGCGAAATAAATTCTCATAAAAACCTTCACCTTGAAAGCTTTTTCTCATGCAATTATTTCATCACCGATGTGAGGGTTTCCTCAATCGAAGCCGATCTGCGCTCAACGTCGCTAGATGTATTGGTTTTCCCTTCCCCCCAAAAAAATCTTTTCACTTCTCGAGCAAGAAGAGCAAGCTTGATTAGACTGCTTGTTTGCATCTCGATTGAATCGACGGGACAAACTTCCATGCAACAAAAGCATGAAATGCACGATTTGCGATTAAAATGCGGCCCCTCTTCAGCGATTGATATGGCGGTCGCGGGGCAAATTCTCTCGCAAGCCTTGCATTTTATGCAAAGTCCCTTCTTCAATTTTGGTCTCATCCAAATAAGTCGTTGCGCGATTTTTACCATGACCCCTGGAATTTTTGCGAAAATTGGTTCAGCCGGAGCTTGAAAACCGGGATATTTAAAAGAAGAAATAGGCTCGCCAAAAATTCGAACTTGCGTTAAATTCTTAGGCCCCAAATCGATTTTCCGGCATCGTGCTAAAGTAGGTATTTTTTCCGGATCTAACCCGGCGATTGCGCTAAATGCAAGATCTATCGCTACGGGATCAACAGCCGCCATAATCAGCCCCGTTTTAATGACGCGCCCTCCGCCCGGACCTTGGCCATCCATGCCCTCTACGCCGTCAAAAATCGTGAGAGGAATGGGAGTTGCCGCGCAAATGTCCGCCATTAAGGCTCCAAAATCGCTCAGTTTGGGAAATCGCTTGTGGAATTGGGCTTTTTGCAGGCCGGGTAACAAACCAAAATGGTTTTTCACTGCGCCCGTAATCACCGTTAAATTGTGGGTTTTCAATTTCGGAAGATTTATTACAACATCCGCAGAATATAACCATTCAGTGACATGAATGCTTACCGGTCCGGCCGGCCCGTTTACGCGAATTTGCCTCGAAGGTTCTTTTTCAAGAGCCAAAAGAGTCGCCCCGGTTTTCTCAGCCACTTTTTTAAACCCCGTGGTATTCCAATATGACTCGATTCTACCAAGCGCCATTGGAGGGCTATCGCCGATATACACTTGGGCGCCGATTCGGCGGCATTCATTCGCGACCGCTTCAAGAATGATTGGGTGAGTCGTTGCGGCGGCGGAAGGGTCCTTGCAGGAAAGCATGTTCGGTTTCAAAAAAACTTTTTGTCCCGGTTTTACGAATGCTTCTAACCCTCCAAACGGAAGCAAAACCTCCGAAACGCTTTTTGAAATCGAATCAAGTGAATAACTTGTACATTTCGAAATGGCCAACGGGCAAAGTGGGGCGGTCATATTTTCCCTTTCATGCAAAAAATCACTCATCAGAGTCTTGACCGGAATAGGATTTTTTTGTCCATGGCCGATAGGTCGGCAAAATATCGCTCTTCTTTATAAGACGCTCCCCCGGAATTTGGGGGGGCGGAGCGGGACCCCATCCGTCTTGGGGTTCTTCAAACCCAGCAACCGAGGTGCCGGATGCGTCCAAAAGACAAAGCGGGGTTTTAACGGGTTTTGGCCATGGTTGCACTTCGAGACCTTCTTCGCGGTCAAAAACCGAACACTGGTTTAAATAAACGATCTTTACCAATATATCATAGAAGGGAACATTTCTTTGCATCGCATAAACCCTAAAATGCAAGTTTCGAGGAAATTGAATCGGTACTTGGGCGCCCAAAGCTATCTGGCGAAGAACAGCCTGGATGTCGTCTCCCCGTGAAAGAAGCGTTCCTTTGCGCGACAAACCTGGAAATCGAACCGAAAACCTTTTTGCGTTCCCGCCTTCAATGCGAGAAAGAACCGCCGTCCAATGCTCCCCTTGCGGGTGGACGGGAAGTACAAGCAAATCCGAGCCTAAAATTTTGTATCTGTGATGAGGAGGCAGAAGCTTTTTTAAAAACGATTCTATATTGTGTCCATGACATTGCGGAACAATTCCGCCCCCCGCGGAACGATGCATGACAATTCCCGAATCGAATTCTTTCGCCAATATTTCCAATGTTTCCCATGTACTTAAAGGGTCGCCCCAAAATGACCAGCCGGTGTGGCCTGTCGGCTTTTGAATAGTAACCAGGGGCATTTCAATAAAACTTTGAGAACTTTTCCGTTCAAATAGAATTGACTCGCGCCGAATGTCCGAAACGAACCATTCGTTATCAAGGCGCATCATGGAGCATACGTGATAACGCCGGGCTTTGTAGTCTATCCAGGCCCTTCCCCCGTTTGGGCCCCAGAGAATAGCCCTTACCACCGGGTCTGATTCGCTCGGGCTAAAATAATCTCCGAAAATTTTCCGCGCGAAAAAAATTTCCGTAAAAAAAAGAGAAGAAACAAAAAAGAAAGTGAGAATAAAATTCCTGAATCGGGAAATTGGTTTCAAACTCATTACTATACCAAGACTCAAAAGTTTACTATTCCGGATTTTTTCCAAGAACCGGGCCGGCGAGCCCGATTTCATGGAAAATGAGATCAATAGCCTTTCTACGACTTCCGGCAAGCTCTTCCTCGGATCTGAACAACTCTGAAAGAGTGGTTCCGCGGTTAGGTTGGTCTGAAACTATCAACAATTCAGAAGTTTGAATAAAAATTCCTTCAGAGGCTAGGGCATTTACAGATGAAGGAATATGGGCCATCTCAACGTCGATTAGATCGGCTTTTGTTTCGGTAATTGACGAAACGAAGGAAGCGGTTTCTTGGAGAGGAGAAAAAACGGAGAAAACCCCCCCGCTTACTGAATAATTCCGCATCCAAGGTAGGATAGGGCGCGACCAAACGTTGGATAAAGGAACCCACATTCCTGGTACATTACCGGTTCTTTCAGGTCTCACTATCGCTCCAATTTCAATTTCGGGATTCAACGAACCCGCATTTCCGAAAAAAAAGAAGCGTCTAATTCCCTTTTCCTTTGCGAGAATGGAAATGAGCGATTCAAGCTGGTCTCCATAGACATTTCTGGTAACTAGAAAACTTTTTTTTAAACCTCTCTCGTCTAGATAATCATACTGGTTGTGCGGCAGTTCAGGATCCGGATTAAATTGTTCCTTCCAACGAGGCAAAGACTTACTTTTGCGGGAAACTTTGTCGTTTCGGCGTCCAAGCCAAATTTCAGCAAGTCTTCCATCCTGAATTGCAATCGGGCGTGGGAAAACCTTCCAAACTTCTTGTCGCTCGGCTAAACTGTCGGAAATCCCGCGTAAATACCCAATAACAGCCGAGTGAATCGTATTTGGGGAAACATCTGATAGCGCTTTTCGGAAACGGGGGGTAGTTTCGTTTTTTATATCCCCAAAATCGCGGGGAAACACTACCTGAAAATCATCGGAAGGTCTGCCTGCCAAGGCAAGAGCCCCGGAAACCATTGCCTGAGTATGAAGAAGTCTTGATTCTCCATAGATATCTCCTCCTACTATAGCTTTAAAAGAGCCATTTTTTAAGCGAACCAGAAAAATTCCGGTCGTAACGTAGTCTCTCTTAACAAAAATTCTTATTCCGGTTAGGGCAATTTGAGAAAGGTATTCTGTTAGCTGATCAAAGGTTCCTGCAAAAACCTCAACTGAAAGTTCAGGACGAGCGAAAATTAATAGTCCCAATCTTGAAATCCTATCGCCAAGATAAGTTCTAAGAACTCCGATTGAGTGCTTAAGCGAAAAATCGATATCCTTTATTACCTGAGGCGGCGATTCTAGGCAAAAACGGGTAGAAACATCGAAACTTTCGAACTTTTTCAATTGGATCGGGGCAACCAGAGTTTCTCGTTTTTTTACTTGATGAAATGGGAAACTATCGTTGATCCCTAAATCTATTATGGCTGACAACCAATGGGGGGAGGAAGCTAACCCATAGAGACCTTCCAAAACGATCGAACGATAAACGCTTCTTGGGAGCGTTGCTTTAATTTCGGAAAAATTTTCACCGTTCGCCGCTACCCTAATTTTGGTAGAGCTTAAATCTAGATTATGGGGAGGAAGAAAACATAAAACGCCCTCCTTGACCCATCTTTGTATTTTTCTGGCGGTTGTTTCGGGTAAAGGGTGCCCGGCGCGACGCATGACGACAACCGTGAGACGCCCGCCCGGATTAGGAATTCCGCGATTTTCAACGACCTTTTCGAGGGAATCAGAACCAAGAATTTGGAAGAAATGGGCGTGGGAAGCGATGGCCATTGTTTCCGACAGAAGACGTTCCGCGGGGGTTCCTTTCGACCATTTCTCATTAGCGGAGCGAATGGCCGAAATCGGTAAGATTTTCATTCTTGGTTCATTCTGCTCTTTAACCGCGCTTAAGAGAAGATCCATTCTAAGTTCTAAGGGGCTCATGTCGGGTTTTCGAGGATTGGAAATGTTGGGAACAAAAATCAAGTAATGCAAACGCAAATTTTCACAGGCAATTTTTGCAAGCTTCAAATGTCCGTTGTGAATCGGGTCAAAACTTCCCGCGAAAATTCCTATTCGCTTGATTTCAGGGGTAATGGAAATTACGGCAGGTTCAATAAGATTCGGGTTTGAAGTATCGGGTTGTCCCTGATTCCCGGGACAAGAAATCGCCCAGAAAAGTAGAGAAAAGAAAACAATTAATCTATTCATTATTCCACAAATTGAGAAAGTTAGGAATTAGGCAAAAATAATGATCTTCAAATTCTAAACTAAAACTAATAAGAAATGGGAAACTTTTATTTTCAAAAAATGGTGATTATTTTATTGTTGCATAAACAGTGAACCTGTGATAACTTTCCTCGTTAGATGTTTAGTTTTTCGCGATTTCTCTTTTCAATTTCGGCTTTATTAGCTAACGTACATTTGGTTTTTAAACCCTTTACGTTAGAGTTTGCGCGCTGTCCAATTCAGTTAAAAAATACCCCATTTTTTCATAGGAGGAATTTTGATGCGTCCCAATTTATCCAATTTTAGGTGGGTGATCCTGGCGTTTTTTGTTTTTTCTTGTTTTGCCCCTATTTGGGCGCAAAGCGGCCCAATTCAGGTGCCTGTTCGAGTCCTCTCGACTACCGGGAATCCAGTACCTAACGCAAAGGTAAAAATGTGGTCTCTCGTGGCCTGCAAGCGGAGCTCCTAACATGGCTTTTAACGTCGTGAAGAAATTCATGACGAATGTTAGCGGCCAGCTCCCAGTTCCTCAAATTCAGCTTGACGTTTCGCTTACAGAGGGAGTTTTGGTTTCCTTGTCTTTTGTCGCCAAAGGCACAACTCAACCGATCGTAATCAACCACGACGTTTCCTTTTTTGATATACCTGGAAACATTAATGGCGCTACCCTTTATTTTACCGGAACCGCCACATCTTCCTTCATGGTGCCGAAGAAGACCTTATTAAATGACCTTGGCGGCGGGGAAATAAGAACCATTGATGACGGAAACAAATTTAATTTTAGCGCTCCCGAATTTTTTGATGCGGCGACACGGTTTTTCCCGAAGACTGATGTTGCCTTGAATATTCAAATCGATTTAGAAAAAGGCCTCAAGGCTCCGGTGCAATTGAACGTTGTTAAGGGCGGCAACCCTTACGGCAATGTAGGTATACAATTCTTAAATCGAGAACCCCGGAACCCCTGGGATCTATGGAATTACAATAATTTTCCAGGAATGGGCTCTACCCGCGTTGGATACATGTTAGGCGGGCGTTACACTTTTAAGACGGTTGATTTAGCGACCGACACCAGCGCTGCGGGGTGGGATTTCCAATTTGCCGATTTGATCCCTGGAGCGGCGACAAAAACCATTTCGATTAATTTGCAACCCGGGTATAGAGTTCTCGTCAAATATATGAAGAACTCTACCACTCCGCTTCTTTCGAACGATAAATCCTTCTTCATTAAGCAAGGGCCGTTCTATCTAATGAGTCATTTCATCGCGAGCGGTTCCAACACCTTTAACCTATGTCCTCTCGCTTCAGGTCAATACCTAATTGAGACTCAAGATTCCTAGCCTCCTCCAACCCTGTTCAATCTTCCGGTAAACGAAGTTGTTTTAACAGCGCAATCAACCGGCGGTTATTTTGGGAAGTTATTCCGCGACAACAACACCAACATCCCCAACTATTCCGCGAGTGCGACCCAAGAAATGGCACAACTTGCTAATTTAGATCGTTCCACCGGAAACATTTTCCATATCTTCTCGATTCCGGTTAATACCGATGGAAGCTTTTTCTTCCCTTTCCTGAAAGCCGGAGATAGCTATCTATTGCGGGCTACAAGAGGCGATCTTGCCACCGACAAATTCTTTAACCTTCCGTTGGTCGGAACGGCAACAAAAGATCTAGGGAATCTTTTCATCAATGCGACCGATTTTATCACCTGGACGGGGAAGATTTACAGTAAGGAAGACGTGAACAAAACCACTCCTCTAGATAAGCTTCGCGTCTACTTAAATTACGTGAACGATCCGTTGAAAAAATTCGTTCCCGCTCCATTTCCCTCGCAAACGGTTGTTACCGATCCTCCATCAATGAACTTCAGCTTCAGGCTTCAAAAAGGTCAAGCCTACCGAGCCTTCATTATTGACCCGAGTGGCCCTCAATTCGCCGAAGCCCCTGATTCATACCTAAACAACCCCGCTCTCCGCGGCCAATACATGAATTATGAGAATATTTTCGTCGCGTCCGACGCTAATTTCACCCAAGATATTCTCCTAAGTCCGGGGGGGATTCTCGAGGGAAACATTTATGTGAACGGTACTTTGGCGGCAAGCAAATCTATTTCTCTGTCCTTAATGCCTTCCGGGTTTGTAGGCGACATGGGAATGATGCAGGGCCTGTTTAAAGAGCTTACCGTGACCAATGGCCATTACCGCTTTCAAGGGCTCAAGCCGCGGGAATATGCCCTCAAGATAAACTACGATCCGCAAAATACCGCCGGGCAGTCGGAACCAAACTTAACCCAAAAGGTTTTCATTGAAAGAGAAGGCGGGAAAGTCGTAAAAGACATATTTATAGACTTTAGCAAGTTCGGCTATGTTGAAGGAAAAGTCATTGACAACGCTGGAAATCCGATTGCAAGCGCGAATGTTACGTTAGAAATCGGTTCGCGTTTTAAGCCCATGGGAGAAACAACTACCGGGGAAAAACCTCCCGATGAGTTCGGTATCGAACGACGTGGTACCCCTGTTTTCCAATGCATGACCGATTCTGAAGGGCGGTATTCCTTTAAAACTTCTACGGGAAAAATTTCGACTTTGATTCCCGCCGAAGCAAATCCTCCGGAATTAGCATACAAAATTCGTGCTATGCGATTTGATGCCATTGGTAATATTCAAGAATCAGTGTCCCCGGAGTTTGATATACTTCCAGGGCTTATTACCAATCAGAATACTTTAATGGTTCGAAAATTTAAGATATATGGAAAGATCACCCTTGACGGGGTAATCAACACATTCTCCAAATTTGATGTACGCTTTATTTCCGACCTTGAGAAATTGGAGAATTGGGGCCAAACGGCCCAAACCGACGGGCTTGGACAATATGCATTTCCGCTTACTCCCGGCTCTTATACCATGGTAATTCAAGCGGGCGGCAACGGGAGTAAAATCGTTTTTCTTACTCCAATTTCAATGGGAGACGCCGATTTAAACAAGGATATCAACATTGAAAAGGCGAAATTGGCGACCTTGAAAGGGGTAACCAAACTCCAAGGCGATAACTTGCCTTTGCCAAACACTTTTGTGTTTGTTCGACGAATAAAAAACATTGGAACTTTCCAAGCATTTGTCGATTTAACCCAAATGGTTACAAATGAACTGGGTCAATTTGAGTTTAACATTTCCCCCGGAACCTATCATTTTGGGGGCGGACAATGGAATACCTGGGATCCGGACCCCACCAAGCCTCCGCAGGTGTTCTTTTCGCCCATACCAAGCCAGGTAACTTTAACGGGTGGAACTACTACCGTCAAAGATCTGGTTTATTCCAAAGGCAATAACTTAACCGTTGATGTAAGCGCGACTGATTTCGTTGTGGGTTCTGATTCGGCAGTTTTGCTTCAACCTCAAGCGTTTAAAATGGACGAGGCGAATTTCAACCCTGCGAATGGCATTCAGGGAGGGTTCTATCCGCCATTCATTGAAGCCGGATATCTTAAATTCCCCGGTTTGGCCGCGGGGGAATACCTTCTTCGGCTTACCTCCAATTCAAAGAACTGGTCGATTCTTAAGAAAGTCGTCATTTCGGGAAGCACCACAATAAAACCCGAACGTTCCGATGGTACTTTTACTCTTAATCTCAAGTCCCGGCTTGACGGTAGTCTCCTTGATGCCGATGTGGAAGTCTTCTTTGCTTATAATGACAAGACCCTGGCGGGTTTCCCGCGACCCATGCATTTGCTCCGAACTTCCTTTATCGGGGGTGTCGCCAAGCTAACCCTTCCGATAAATTGGGCGTTCCGAGTCGTAATCCTTCCAAGGGATCCAATGTTCATGCCCCAGGTATTTGAAGACGTTGTTCTGACTGCTGAGGGGCTAACTAAAGACGTTTCCTTCGGCTCCAATGCCTCTCTTGAAGGAAGAATCCTCTATAATGGAAACGGTATTGCCGGCAACGGGGTTGTCGGCCTGATGCCTGCTTTCCAAGGAGACGTCGAAGGAAAAGTTGTTTTTGGTTTCGCCGAGAAGGGAAACAATGGCTTGTACAAGATTCAGAATATTAATCCGGGGAAATACTACGGCTACGCCCTTAGCGATGATGTCGGCGCTGCGGCGAAGTTTATTCCCCCCATGGAAGTCGCGCCTGGAAATAGAAAGGTCGCGGATTTCCCGGTTGTGTCTGTTCCAAGGAAGATTTCAGGAACCCTTAAGGGCCCCGGCGGGTTAGTCGGCCTACCTGGGGTTACTATTAGGGCATTCCGAAAAGTCCATCCGAAAGCGCCCCTAATGTCCCCCGATCCGTTTTTCCCATACGTCCTCGATTTGGCGGGGAAAAATTTCGTAGTTACCGATAAAGACGGTAAATTCTCTATGAATGTTGAACCTAACGTGAATTACTTTCTTATCGCTGACACTCCTCGACAATATGCTCCCCCCAAGCCAAGATTTTGCGAAGTTTTAGATGCGGATTTTGACGCTTCTAACGCGCTTGGGTTGGAAACCTTCGGGGTTATTAGAGGGAAATTGATTAATAAAGCAGGTGTTGAAATACCTGGATGGGTACAAGTTGAATCCCTGTTCCGAAACGAAGGGGTGGAAGAGGAACTCTTCATCCGCCAACCAGCGTCAGGTACATTCGAAGTAAAGGGATTGGCTGTTGGGCAGTCCTATCGACTCTTCATGGAACCCACCGATACGACCTTGCAAAAATTAATGGTAATTGTGCCCGCGGTTGCCCCAGCCACTGTCGGAACGCCCACATATATTTTTGATCAAGGTTATAAAATTTCCGGTTTTATTCAAGATGGAAAAGGGAACAATCTACCCCTTGCCGGTATTCGCGTAAACTTGGTTCTTCCATTCCCAGGGCAACAACCCATAATTGTTCCGACGACTTCTCTAGATGACGGTTCCTTTGAATTTACCGGGATCCCTGCAATCCCTGAAAAGGCGATTATTTCCACGGTAGTCGGAGGAGAGGTTGATGAAGGGTTATCCTCAGGAACGGTTGACTTCGCGGTTAACAAAACTACTCCGTTCTTGGTTTCAAGCAGCACTCCAGTACAAATTCTAAACTTGGTAGAGGGCGGCGGAGTTTCCGGAAAAGTATTCCGCGAAGACGGCTCTCCGCTTGGGCGATTCTGGGTTGAGATAAGCACCCCTCAAGGCTTCGTATGGACTGAAGGGAAAGTCGGCAGCTTCACGATGACCCACCTTCCCGCCGGAGTTTTCAATATCTTTATTCACTCCCCGGAATACCCTCCCTACACGGTTCCCAGAGTTTCCATTGAACCTGGAAAAATCAACAATCTTGGTCAAGTTGTAATTCCGGGTGGAACCTTCGTTCTAGGCGTCCTCGAAAAACTTCAAGACCTTGCGAAGCGGTTTGACCCGTTCCGGGGCGACGAAAATGTTACCCTTGGAATTATGGCGTTCCCAAGCGACAAAGAACTAAGAGGTGATGACCTTTTCGCAGGTAATATTTTGTCGCACATATCTGGAACCACCGGTGTTAAAGTCGATCCCGCTTCGATCCCGCTTGAAATTCCATTTAGGCTGTTTGTACGATATGGAATTCACGATGTTGGCGTCTTCTTCTATCGAATGCTTCCTGATGGGCGCGAATACGCCACGTTATTCGGTTGGCTCCCAAGGGTCGAGTTGCCCAAGCATATGAAAGAGCGGGAACGCCAGCTTCTTAAGAAACTTTCGCCTCCGCTAGTTCCTTGGGTAAAAGTTTCAGGGATCGCAACAGCTCTAGGAAACAAGCTCGGAAAAAAGAATAGCGCGGTGGTCTTCTTCCCCGCCCTTGGTACCCAATCGACAGACCTTCCCCCCGTACGATTCCCGGTGGCATGGGCCGCTCCGATGTCCGGAGAATTTGTGGTCGAGCACATTCCGGCTGGAATTTACGACGTTAAGCTTATAGCAAGAAGCTTCCCTGATTTGGTCATTCGCAACGTGAATCTTCTTGCCGATAAAAACGATCTTTCCCTTGCCATAACCGATGCTGGGAGCTATCTCAACGGGCTTGTTAGCGATGCCAGCGGCGGCGCGATGCTTGAAGGGGTAAAAGTCGTATTGAACGAGCATCAGACCACTTTCACTGATGCGAGCGGCTTTTATGAGTTCAAGGGGCTTCCCAAAAAGTTCTTTGGCCTCCTCCAATTCCACAAGCCTCTTTATGCTCCGCAAAGAAAGAAAATTGAGGGAACCCTTCTTCCCGCCTCTTTCTCCGTTTCTCTTGACTCTAATATCGGCGTTATCTTCGGTAAGATCGTAAATCAAGAAGGAAAAGAAATTCCCGGCGTTAGAATTGGAGTCATGAACTTTAAAGCCGATAAATCGGTAGGTTTTGGAGGTGAATTCCAATCCGGAGACGATGGCACGTTCGAACTCTCTCTTCCGTCCTTGGCGACTTATGTCGTTGCCCTTGCCAAGGAAGGCCATGATAACAAAAAGAATCAATTCTATCTTCCCACTCAATCACGGGTTGAATGGAAAGAAAACGCCAGCGGTACAATCCTTCTTCAGTTCCGAAGGCCTTCTGTCACTTGTCGAATGAAAATGGTTGAGGCCGCCGGGAAAAAAGTCGCGACGGTATTTATTCGGTTTGAAGAGCGCCCTGTTACCCCCCAAACGATCGTCATTAAGCGAGGAGCAAATACTATTGGCACCGTTGCCGATGGGAAGCTAATCGACGATGACGCCGAGATCGGCTCGGGTACTACTCAAAAAGTCAGATTTAACCTTGATTTTGTTGGGACTGAAACTATCGAGTTGGATGTGACCGCGAAAGATGACCTTTCCAAAGATGTTGCCGGGAAAATTAAGATTTTTGGGGTTTCTGAAAAGCAGAATACCTCGGTTCTTAATCCGGAATTTGGCGGAAAAGTCGGTCTTGACGAGAATTTCGGTACTGAAACAAATAAAGAAAAAGATGAATCGGGTATTGAAGTTCCTGCAAACGCTCTTAAAGAGCTTGTTGATAAATGGTTAGTCGGAACCGAAACGACCTGCGTGGTAAAGAAAGATTCCAAAAACGCAACCGCCTCTGAGGCAATTGAAGAGAAATCAAGCACGGGGAAAGATCAAGTTTCCCGTCGCAGCTTGATGTCAGGTGGTTTGATAGTAAGCAAAATCGCTGGAGCAAGGTTGGTATCATTGAAGGATCGTTGCAAGTTGACGTTCCAAAACCTGGATATGCTACCGTTCGAGTTACTCACCTTACCGATTATAGCGCGTTCTCTGGAGACACTTCCGCAGGGGGCGATACCGGCACTGGGACTGGGACTGGAACTGGCACTGGGACTGGAACAGGCACTGGAACCGGCACCGGCACTGGAACCGGCACTGGAACCGGAGGTGGCGGCGGTGGCGGCGGTGGAGGCGGCGGTGGAAAAACTTGCTTTATAAGTACTGCAGCGTTTGGTAGCCCAATGGAGAGTCATGTTCAATTACTTCGGAACTTCCGAGATCAATATCTCCTTGGGAATACGGCAGGTAAGTTCTTCACCGAAACATATTATCGAGTTAGCCCGCCCATTGCTGAGTACATTGCTAACCACGACACTCTTCGCTTGGCGGTTCGCGCGATGTTAATGCCGATGGTGTTGATCGTTAGCGCCGTCTTCTCGTTTGGCGGAAAGATTGTGGCTCTGATGCTTATCCTTTTGGCCCTTAGCATGGGAATGGCCGCCATTCACATTCGGCGAAGATTTGCTTAAACTTAGGGGGGGCTTTTGCCTCCCCTTCGATTGTAATTTAAACCTGGAAGAGGAAACTCTTCCGGGTTTTTGTTATAATTTCCGGAAGGGAATCGAAAAGAATTTCCCCAAATTCTTGCTTGGATTGCGAATTAATCGATGACGAAGAAATTGGCTTCATCAAAGTCACCACCGCAAATTCTTCAAGGAATGATTTTTCAAGATCTCTCCATTTCGCCATTTAAATTTGACGGGAAGATAGAGGGATATCGTTTTCCTGCCGTGATTGATATGCATCTTCATGGCGCTTTTGGTTGGGACTTTTCTTTTGGCGACCCCGACAGAATCGAAGAAATGCTTGATAAGCTGATGTCTGAAGGCTTGACCGGGGTATTGGCGACTCTGATAACTTGCTCTGAAGAGCAGCGTGAAAAAGCCTTGAAAGATTTGGTAATCGTCGCCAAGCGGCGCATTTGTCCCCCCAGAATTTTGGGTATCCATTTGGAAGGACCCTTCATCTCCCCCTTACGTCGGGGTTCCCATCAGGAAAAATTTTTGCTTGAACCCTCATTTTCATCCCTTCAAAAATGGCAACAGTTAGCTGAAGGCATGATAAAGATGGTTACAATTGCCCCAGAGTTACCTGAAGCGCTGAAGTTAATTTCCCGTGCAAAAAAAACAGGGATTATTCCATCGATCGGACACTCAAACGCCGATCATGATACTACCCTTGAGGCAATCGCCTTGGGTGCGAATCACGTCACGCATTTCTTTAACGCAATGCGGAATTTCAAGCATCGGGAACCCAGCGTGGTTTCCGCTATCCTTTCTCACCCGCAGGGAACCATCGAACTAATTGGTGATTCGATTCACGTTTCCCCTGAAATAATTGAAATGATGTTTTCTATTTTTCCAAAAGAGCATATTGTCCTTGTTTCAGACTGTGTTTGTCCGGCCGGTCTTCAGGACGGTATTTTCGACGCTTATGGAACCCATATTGAATTTTCAAAAGGGAAATGTACTTTTGAAGGAGGGAATCTCTTCGGGGGCGGAAAACTTTTACTTCAATGCATTTCTTCGCTCAAAACGAAAACAAAGATACCCGTTGAGGTCCTGTCTAATTCCGTTTCGATAGTTCCTAGCGCGGTATTAGGAATCGATCTGCCTTCCCATGATGTAATCGTTGACACCGAGTTTAAATGGATAACCACCCGCTTCGATGATTTTTGGTATTGGCTTGAGTAACTGGAACAATTGAATTGCGATTTTTAAAGATGCCTTGTACTAGGTTATTTTGCATGATTTTGTTTTTCCTTTACAATGAACCGATAAGTTGCGGTTTTGGGCAAGAGTTGCCTTTCGGGGAACGAATAAAAAATTGGGCCGATAAAACCATAAAGAGCGTTCCTGGCCAAACCGCATCAGACAAATGTGAAAATTGCCAAAAGCCTACCTTATGGGGTCG
>JACPTH010000063.1:14825-16375 GCA_016192885.1 bacterium
TGCTTCCAATGCTTAAGAGATGAAGCCCCGCACGACTTCAAGCGATGGCTTGGTGAAAGTTATGATTCGGCAAGGGAAAAAATAATTTCAATTCGAGACCCAAAGGTCTCGGAGCAAATCATTCAGGAAATTCAAAGATGGAAATTGGAAATTCAAGAAAGAAATAAGTGCGATTCAGATTATGAATTATCTCAAAAGCGGCGATTTATTGAAGATTTAGGTCGTTTGAGGCCGTTTCAAAAAAACAGGGATTTAAATGAATTCGCGAAGGAAGCAATCCAAAAATATTTTCCCGCCCTAAATGGAACGGATTATTCAGAAAATCCCGCGAAATCCTTATCTTACTTTCTAACGCTAGACGGGATAGGTTTCATAAAGAACGTAAAATGTATTAGAGGTCCGTTTGGCGAACCCATGACCCTGCTGGAGGCATACGAGCAATTTTCCCGTACCGAACCTCAGAAGGCCGAAGAAATGCTCGAAATAATTAATGACATGCGGAAATTGGCAAATCCTGAGAATGAAAAGGAAAGGCTTCCGGCTTTATTGGATGGAATATCCCGAACTTTACGCCTCTTACAGAAAAAATGAAATTGTACGGGTTACTTTCTTTCTCCCTTAATTGACCTTAAATAACGCTCTCCGATTAATTGCGCGGCATAATCATCAATTGGGGTCGGTGGTGTTTGAAGCCCTAAGGGAACCAATCGCCAAAAACCCTTTGGCGGGTTTTCTTCAAAATACCGTTTCCTTGCTTCCAAGGTGGTGTTTTTCTCATCGCTAAATCTAACTTCCAGTTTTAAATCTATATCGTTGATGATATCCTTAACAAGGTTACTTGCCGTTCCGCTTCCGATTACAATTGCTTCAGGAAGTTGCAAGCTGCACAATCGTTTTAAGGTTCGGTGAAGTTCGCTTAGAAAAACGACTCCTTTTTCACCCGTAAAGCTTGGTTTGCCTTCATGCGTTGGATCAAAAGGGATGACCGCGAATCCGCATTTATCAGAACCGGGGTCAAGAGCAATAATAAACTTCATCCGCGGAAGCCTAAACGTTACCTATCTTTGTCCTCGATAGAAGGCGAGACTGGGTTGTAATTCGGAAGAGCCAGAATAAAATCACCGCTATTAACTTTTCCTCCGGCCAAAACTCTTGCAAAAATGCCTTCCTTTGGCATAACGCAATCGCCGGCACGGTAGTAAACCGCGCATGGGGAATGGCATTCCTTCCCAATCTGCGTGACCTCAAGAATCCCTCCTTCGGAGGTTAAAAAAAGCGTCCCTATCGGAAGCTCATATAGGCAAATTCCGGACGTTGCGATGTTTTCCGCAAATGAGCCGAAATCTACATCTAGTCCCTTTTGGCGCATTTTCTCAATGCTCTTGGTATCGAGAAGGGAAACCTGGCGGTGCCAATCTCCTCCGTGAGCGTCTGTTTCAACCCCGAAACCTTCTTTCAATATTATTCTGTCGCAGGGAATTTTTGGAGTCCCTTTGTGGGAACTGATGGCAAGTTTTTCAACTTTTCCGAGTTTAACGCCTTCGGCCACC
>JACPTH010000118.1 GCA_016192885.1 bacterium
TTTTTCGAGGTCGAATCCTGGAGGCTGCGGCAAAACATTCAGAATTTCTTTGCGCGCGGTATTAATATTTACCATCCCATCACCATGAACGGTCAGAAAATCAGTTAATTCTTCAATTTTTTCAGGCTTTGAAAACAATTCAGGGGAAATTCCGGATACCTCAAGAAAGAACGAAACATCCCTCAGTTTTTTTCCATGCTCATTTAGGGCTTGAGCCAATCTTTGAGCTTCATTCATTTTTACCTTTTCCTGCAAAAGCGACATTGAGGCAACCAACCCCAAATCAATACTTTCAAGAAATCCGGAAAGTACATCTTCATTAACAGTGTTAACGTTTACTTTTCCGGCTTCGTCTTCAACTGAAACTTCAAATTTTCCAAATTCCAACGATATGGGCTCTCCATGTGTGGTTTCCGAAAGGCGTGCCCAGTCTTCATTCAGGTGATCCGACTTGTTTTGATCCGCTTCAAGTGTCGCCATTCCCAGCAACAAACCCGACCGAGCATTCAAGTATGCATGAAATGCCGCATCGGTTCTGCTGTCAATCCTTACCTGCAAGCCTGCTTCCCGAATGAAGCAAATGTACAAGCTCAGAATGAGCGAGATTAGCAAGACGCAGGAAACAAGAGCCATACCAGTTCTTTTAATTATTTTCATGGTTGTACACAAAGGCGAATAGCGAATTTTCTTTTCATCGCAAGATTGAAAAAGCGGTGGAATAAACTGCCTGGAAGCCCGTTTTTTCGTCGGGACAAAACGCGATCCTAATTCCGATCGATGGAATTTTTTCATCCAATGGGTGCAATGACCCGTTTATAGGCTCCCATTGATATTTTGCGAACTGAAGGAAATCAACTTTTTCGACGCCTTCCAGGAGATCGATCACCGAAGAGCCTTTTGAATCTGCTACGCCCATTTCATGCATCTCCACGAATGAATGGGTCAAAATTTTTCTTTCCGGGTCAAAGCGCCATTCAACCCTTACATCATTTTCCGGTCTTTCTCCTTTGGGGATAATTTTCGTTCTGGAAGTGGGAAAAGTCAGGCACCCGCCACCTCCAAGAATGAGAAATTCCCGCCCTTCTTCCCTGACAAGTTCATCAAGTTCCCTCTTTAAGGTTTCAAAGCAAAACTGCAGCGCTCTCGAACGACTCGTGGAAATTTTAGAACTACCATGACAATTGCAAGAAGCAACTCGATCAAAGTCACCCCAATTTTAGGCACTGTAGATGGAGTTTGCGTTGTAATCTATATTTCAGAGCGACCAAGAACATAGGTTTTAAGAGAAAAGAAATCATGGGAAAAGCTCGTTTCCCATTCTACGACCAGATGAACGAGGAATAAATTTGGAACGGGAACTTGGCGAAAAGGAACTCTCGTTATTCGGGAAGAATAACGAAAATCCGGATTGTCTTCATTGAAAATACCGGAAAATGTCCCTTCTTTAATGGGTAATGATTCGATTTCAGCCAGCTTCTTCTGGGCGAGAAACCTTCCAAGCTGTCTTTCACGGTCTTGAATCATTCGGCGCGTGAAATAATTTGCACCCTGAACGACAATTCCCATGGTTGCGGAAAAGAGAAACAGTGCAATAACTACTTCAAGAAAAGTTACTCCAAATCTAAAATAAGTCGTCATTGTTTCATGAACTTTCGTTCAATTACCTCACCATCATATGAGCGAAATCGAAAATTAATCGAACTTTTGTTTTCCCGATCTCGGATGGAAATTAATTGCCTGTCGCAAATCCCTTCGGGGGTTACATTCCAGCCGTTCTCGAACCCGAAAATTTCGCACCATTCCGGAATCGGAATTTCGCGCAAGAGAAGATCTTTTTCCGGATTTCCGGATATGTTCCCTTCACGAACGGCCAAAACCTTGGGGTCTGATATTTGGGCGACGCAAAGGTTGCGGCCGCGAATCGAGCCGGAAAAATAAACTTCCCTGCAAAATACCTCAACCTGGTGGGATAGCTGTTCAAGCCGGTTTCTAGAAATCCAGCCGGCTAAATCGGGGATGATAATCCCCGCGATAACGCTTAGAATGGCCATCACCACAAGCAATTCGATCAGAGTATAACCGGAGTTTCGATTCAACACGGAATTCTCGTAACCGTTCAGGGTGGGCATAGCCTTCCGGCCACAAGCGCGCCCCCCCGACAAAAGCGGAGTGAATCCGCATCTCGCCTCCCCCCGCGGCCGCCCCTGTGTGGCTCCGATTTTCCAACATTCCGTTTTAATCAAGGTTTCAGAAAACATAGAATGAACGCCTACGAATTCTCAATCTTACAAAAATGAAGTCATTTCATACAGCGGAAGAAGCACCGCGATGATGATGCTTCCGACGATAACCCCAAGAAAAATGACCATTGCCGGTTCGACAATGGAAAGAAGAAGCTCGATTCTTCCTTCAGACTCTTGCGCGAGTTCGTCAGCAACCATTTTTAGCCCATTGACTAGCTCCCCCGAGGCTTCAGAAGTTTTCAGCATTTGGGAGAGAATATCAGGAAATATTGAAGATTGT
This sequence comes from bacterium, assembly GCA_016192885.1. Lineage (GTDB taxonomy): Bacteria > Muiribacteriota > Ozemobacteria > Ozemobacterales > Ozemobacteraceae > JACPTH01. The sequence goes on from JACPTH010000118.1 coordinate 2,524, forward strand.
GAAAAGCAGTCGGAAAGCTGGCGCCCCCTGGCGACATCAAATTCAATCACCGTTAAGCTTTCGCTATTTACGAGAAGCAGAGACGACTGTCGGCTACTTTTTAAAGCATCGATGAGGGGAATCCCTGCTTCAAGCATCAACGCCAAGTTTCGGCTTATTTGTTCGACGCAGATATAGCGGAGGATATCTCCCAGGAATGGAAGAAGAAGAACAGCTTTTTCGGAGGCGATTCGGAATTTCGGGTTATGGATCGCACTTCTGAATGAAATCAGCAAGACTAAAAAGATAACGCTTCCCCAAAACCACCATCTTCGGATGAAAAGACTTATTGCAATTACTATTTTCGTAATCAAAGGAAGCTCGGCGTGAGCTCCGGAAAAGATCACTGATATCGTTGGAACAAGCCATCCCATCAAGAAGAAAACCGCGGAAAAGGCGACAAAAAGCATTACAACCGGGTAAGAAAGCGCTTTTATAAGACGCCGCCTAATCAAAAGCCTCTTTGACAATAAATTCAAAAGAATTTCAAGCGATTGCTGGAGTTTTGCGCTCGACTCCCCGACGTGGATTATCTCAAGGCCCTCAAAATCAAAAATTTCGCCTTCCTCTGATAAAGCATCATAAAGCGATTTTCCGGAATCCAACTTGTGCCTTATCGAGGAAAACAGCGTTTTGCAATCAAGCCAGGCGGCTTGATTCTCCAACAAAGACAACGCATTTGAAAGGTGCATTCCACCTCTTAAAAGCATCCCAAGCTGCTTTGCAAGCATAATTTGCCTTGAAAGGCTTAAGGGGCGATAAATTGCGGAGATTTTACCAGGAAACAAAGTTGAAGTCACGGTTGAATTGGAAAAAAATATGCTATCCAAAACGGAAGGCTTTTGCTGAGAAATTTCGTCGTTCACCAAGAACGCTATTAATCCTTTTTCTTTGAGTTGCCAAATCACTTCGGCTTTTGAGTCGGCTTCGGCGAAACCATCTTGAATGCCGCCCATTGAATTAATGGCTCTAAATTGAAATCTAGGCATTACTTGTATCCGTTCAGTGGGAAGGAATTCAGAATCCAGAATTCAGGATTTTGAATGAAAGAACAGGAAACTGCAAACAAGAATGCAATAGGTTTTAGATACATTATTCTGAATTCCGGCGCTTTGCTTATGAATTCATGAATTCATAAAAAAAAATTTCGCATGACTGAACGCTTCCGCATTATTTATCTCACACTTGCTCCAAAGAAAAATTCGGAAAAGTAGCAT
>JACPTH010000125.1:0-2638 GCA_016192885.1 bacterium
GTCTACTTCAGGGAAGGTGAATACAACGATGCCGTAAAAGTCTTTACGAAAGTTTTGGAGTTAAATGGTGAACACGTTGACGTTTATCAAAAACTTGGGGCGATTTATTCTCATCTGGAAGATTGGCAAAAGGCAAAATCATTTTATGAAAAAGCCATCCAACTCGAAGCTGATAATTTCCAGGTTTTCCACGATCTTGGGGAGGCGTGCGATCACCTAGGGGATATTGACGGTACAATTAACGCCTTCGAACGTGCCCTTCAATTCAAAACTGGAAACATTAATTTGATTTATCGCCTTGGAGCAAAGTACAAGTTAAAGGGCCTGCATGAAAAAATGGTTGAACATTATACCAAGGCGATTGAGTTATCCCCCAAAAACGCGCCTTTCCATTTCGAGCTTGGCGAAGGGTATAGAAATCTGGGGCAACTTGAAAAAGCCATGGAAAAATACGAAGAGGCGCTTTCCCTAAATGCCGACCTTGTTGAAGCAATGTATTCCCTCGGAGAAATTTATTGGGAGAAAAAATACTACGATAAGATGGTGAATTTGTTTAAAAAGGCCATTAGTTTGTACCCGACGTATAGCCGCGCTCATTTTGAACTTGGAAAGGCTTACAGAAAAAAATTTAAATTTTCCGAAGCGATCGACGAATTAAAAAAGGTAATAAATCTTGAATCAAATCACAAGGAAGTTTATTTCGAGCTTGGAAGCCTATATCGGGAAAATAGCAGCAACCATGAAGCTATAGAATGCCTCAAAAAAGCCACCCTTTTGAATCCGCAAAACGGAGAAGCTTTTTATCTTCTAGGCAAAACCTACGAAGATCTAGGCGAACCGGAAATGGCCACCGATGCTTTCAAGAAAGCACGCGGGCTCCAAACCGAAAATATAGAAATCTACATAAAACTTGCCTCTGATTCAATCGAAAAGGGAGATTTCCAAATCGCGCTCGACGAGCTTCAAAAAGCGATAAAAATGCCTAATGTCTCAAGCGATGTTTATTTCCTGATGAGCAAAGCCTATCGAGGCCTTCAAATGCCTGAAGAAGCGATCGACGCTCTGGAAAAAGCCGATTCCTTAGGCTCTTTTGGGGATAGTTGAACTATACCATTTCAGCTCGACTATGTGGCGTACAAGCGTTAACCCAAGGCCGGTTCCCCCGGCTGCCCTAACGAAATCAGAGTCCGCGCGAAAAAATTTCGTAAAAATACGCTCTTTTTCCTGGGATGTAAGGCCAATTCCGGTATCTTGAAACTTCCATGCAATTTTATTCTGCGGAATAGAACTAATCATAATTTCTACCTTCCCGCCCGAAGGCGTATACTTTATCGCGTTGCTTAGAAGATTAAGGCCCACTTGTTTGATGAGATCTTCGTCCCCATTGAAAACTACCGGGTTTTCAGGTTCGGGGAAGGTGATTGAAATGTTTTTTTGCGCCGCCTGAGTGCTTAACACTTGTACAACACTCCGAGTGATTACTTTAAGATCGAAGGAAATTAGCTTCATAAGCCTTTTCCCTGATTCTATGCGCGCGATATCAAGAAGTTCATTTATCAACCGAGTTAGGCGCTCAGACTCGCCATAAATTATCTTAAGGTAATCCTTTTGCTTTTCAACGTTAGAAACCTCTTCATCCAGCAGCATTTCAGTATAAGCTTGAATAGAGGTAAGCGGAGTTCTAAGTTCATGGGAAACCTGAGAGACAAATTCATTTTTCATCCGGTCAATCTCTTTTTCCGCCGTTATGTCACGACATACCGCAATGAAACCTGAATTCTCCCCCTCTTCGGAAGATTGAAGAGTGGATTTAATGTAGAGCGCAAAAGTTTTGAAGCTCCCGCTCACCCCGCTCGGAACCTGAAAAATAGTTTTAAACTCCGAAAGCTTCTGAAAATCGCTTGGGATGGGAGGTTGAAAGCTAGATCCTAAAGCGTTGACGTCCCGCGTTGTTTGCGAGAATAATTTCCCCGCCTTGGGACAGCAAGAAAATCCCTTCCCAGGTTGATTCAACCAAAGTTTCGAATTTAGATTTTTCAATTTGCAACTGCCGGTTTGCCAAATTAATCCTGCCTTTTAAACAATCCTCCATAATGGAAAGAGACTCCGCCAGCTCTTGGATCTCTCCGTGACCAATTTGGGATGGAATTTGAACGTCTAAATTTCCGTCTTTTATTTTCTTTGCGGCCAAAGAAATTTCCTGAATTGGTAGACTTAAATGTTCGCTGTAAAGTACACTCAGAAGGATGGCCATGAAAACCGCCAAATGACAAAATACAAAAGATTTTAAATGGTTTTGAAATAGAATTTCCTTGATGAAACTCTTCGGAATTGAAAAGGCAATTTCAGTCTGAATGTTAGTTAAACACCATCGATCGACCAAATACTCCTCTCCCGCCGGAGACCGGATAGTTAAGCCTTTTGCTCCGCCTAGATTAAGCGAAATAGGCTGATTCCCTTGGGGAGGCGAATAGAAATTTGCTCCTTTACGCCAAAAAAAGTTGTAATTCCTTTCTTCAAAATAATTCAAATCATTTATCCAAGGCAAAGGTTTTTCCTTGCCTGGGTCTGAAGTATCGGAAAATTTTTGAAAAATCGCCTTTAACATTTGGTCATTTGCGGGGAAAATTGGCTTTAC
>JACPTH010000125.1:2688-3765 GCA_016192885.1 bacterium
CTGTTTCTTAGGCGAAACATTTTCCGACCCTAGAAGTTGCTTAAACCATTTTAAATAATCGATATCCAAGCGAATGATTTCTGAAATGAACTTATCCTTCCGGTTAGGGATTTCAATGGAAATGGTTATGGATGCTGAATTAGCGTCCCCATGCAAATTTACGAATGCCTGAAAATTCGGGTTTTTCTCAAACTTTTCTAGCACTTCCCAATCGCGTTGCTTTATCCGCCCATCAGGGTTGGAAATCGAGGTCTTCTCGTTAATAAAAGAAAGTCTGATTGTTTCGGAGCCGGGCGCTCCGGCATCTTGGACAACCAACGCCTGACCTTTTTTTTCGATTTTTATTCCAGGAATTTGGTTTAGGCGGGCCAATATAGCTTCAAGCGAAACTCCCTTTGCTGTCAATGAAAAATGGCGATTAACTTCACTGTTCCCCTGGAAATCTACGGTCAGAGAGAATTGCCGCGAAAGAAGTTCGGCAAGTTTTGCAAGAGATATATCTTGAAACTCGAGAGATACCGAGTCGGACCCCTGGGAAAAGACTCTCTTTGAAATGCCTAGCAAGGGAATTTCTAATTGAGTCGCCCGTGATAAAAATTCTTCTTTCGGAAGAACTTTGATCGGGGAATTTTCCTTGGAAATTTGAAAAAAACTTGAAAGTATTTCTCCCATTTTTTGCGGGATCCGCTGCTCGATTTTTTGCGCCTCAAGATGCATTAAATTCCGCGCCATGGGAAAAAGGGCATGATCAAAAAGAGCGGTTGTTTGCTGATAAAGCGCAACTCCTAAAAAAAACATGGGAACCGCGGAACAAAAAAGGCAAACAAAAAAAATACTCCCCCTAATTCCGAATCGTTGGAAAAATGAAAATGAAAAACCGCTCAATACAAGAAAAATCAAAATGAAGGGAATCGCATGAAAAAGCTCGCTCGACGAGGTGCACATTCCGCCTTCGGTTATGAGGGTAGAAAGAATAAGCCATGAAAATGTGGTCGGAAAAACCCAGGGTTTTTTGTTGCGAAAAAGTGCCACGATCGCGAAAAAATCTAAAACTAACTTTGCGGCTTCCCATACTTG
>JACPTH010000126.1 GCA_016192885.1 bacterium
CTTTCCAGCGAAGACTTTATGAACCCAAGCTTTGAGTAACCTTCTTTGCAAGGAAAAATTAGGACACCTAGCTTACCGGACTCGACCCGTTTCTGAATGATTTCGCCGCAGGAAGATAAAAATCGCTCAGCAACGCCTGAAAGAACCAAAACGTCGGCTTCAAGCAAATCCGGTTTAAAATCGGGGTTTTCAACCGGCGGTTTCAGTGAAAAATTTTCCGACCTAAGCCAACGGTTTTCTATTACTTTTATCCAATGACTTAAATTGGCATTTGGGTCGCTTTTTACCACGCCTTTAAGAAACGTTAGATCCCATTCCGGGGATCCCGAGAGTACAACTATTTTCAATCTGTCTTTTACAACCTTTAAAAGAAAACTCGTTTCATTATTTTCGATTGAAAGTTCATCTTTAAGTTTCGGAACCGAAGCGGTATAGGTAAAGGCCCCTTCGACGTCACACGGAATATTCAAGGAAAAAGCGCCTCGGTGCCCGCCTTTTGGAATTGGAACTTTAAGCGAATCAAAATGAACCCCGTTTTTATTTATTTCTACGGTTACCGTTTCTGTGGCGATCTTATGGGAACCGACTTCTCCTCTGACTCGAACCATGGAGTTTAAAAAACCCATGGCAGGCGGGCGTTCGAGGGAAACCCTAAGATCTTTAGTCAGTCCCGAGTGGCCTACTCCAAGGAAAAAAAGAGGAGAACGGATGTTCCGCAAAAGGTCTCCGGGGCTGTCCCCTTGATTATGGGCGCCGTCGGTTAGTATTATCGTCCCAAGCAAATTGCTTGCTCCAAGGTTCCCGGTTACCTCTGAAACCGCCCGGGTTAGATTTGTGAAGTTTCCTTCGGGGGTCAAAGAGAAAGAAGAGATATCGTCGCGGGATAGAGGGGCGACTTGGTCCGCGAAAGAAAACAATGAAGGAGAAATCCCTGTTTTTTGTTCGAGTTTTTCCAGCATTTGACCGTTGAACAGAACTTGCCGCACTTCTTCAATGCGGGTTTTTCCGGCTTCCGAAATGCTCATGCTTCTAGAGGTATCAATCAAAACCGCCAGGCGGCTTTTCTGGGGAACAACCCCTTGAACAACTAAGCGCGGGCCGCTAATCAGAAGAATGATTCCGACTACAAAAAGCAATCTAAGGGCAAGGAGAAGGTTTTTTAATGATTTTGGAACAGGTTTATTCTCCAAGCGATAAAACGCAATGAATAAAGGCAAGATTGGTAAGAGGATAAGGACCAGCGATGCCCAACCCCAGGAAATCTCA
>JACPTH010000127.1 GCA_016192885.1 bacterium
CGCTTTCCGGGAATCCCGATCGTGTGTCCCTTATCCAAGTAAAACTATTTTCCTCAATCTATTTTCCTTCCCACTTCCCGGAAATTTCCCCGGAAACATTAAGTCATCAATATATTTCCACGCAAGCTTTCGATCCATTTTGGGGATTTTATTCGGCCAAAATACTTTCATCCCAAAACCCCAAATTGTTGGAGTTTATTCATTATCATTTACGAAAAAGCCCACCCCCTTTATTGAAAGCGTTTTCAACCAGGGTTGAAGGTTTTCCAAAACTTATTAAGAAGATTGAAAATCGCCAATCTCGTTCGCATGACTTTCTTTCGCATGTCACTCCGAGGGGGTGTAAGCCTATTCGTTTTGAGGATTACCTTGAAAGAGTAAACAACAAAGCTCCCGGGTTTTTGATTTTTGACGGACCTTCTGGATTGATTTCCTTCAATCAAAACCAAGCCAGAATAGCGCCTGATACTCTTCCCCATAAGGTTCTTACTCATTTGTTCGTTTCTTATCCGCTTTCGATTGACCTAGACGAACTTTACACCGCCGCCTGGGGAACAAGTTTTGATTCAGAATGCGATTCCGGCCCCCTAAAAAGCGTTCTACAGCGACTTAGAAAGGTTCTTTCCTCGGTAAACCCCGGGATTCGAGTTTGCCGGAAAAGGACCAATTCCAAATACGGAGGGGTTTGTCTTTCGATGTCTTGCTGCTGGGAGGCTATCGTTTAGATAAATTGTCCGCTATTGCTTAAGGAAATCGAGTAATTAAATCGCGTTGCATATTTTGTGTCACATTTTTGAGAATTTTCCTCTCTAATCCATGCCAAATCCATTCTTTTTCTCCGGCCTAAATATCCTTTGTGTGGCCTTGTCTCTTGGACTTTCGAATGTTAATATTGTTTTACGTTTCCAAAATCTTTGCTTAGGTGAGGAGTATTAAGCATGAAAAAGTTTTTTGGTTTGTTGGTAGTTGTTTTTTTCCTTTGTTCCATGCCTGCTTGGTCCTTTGATGGATACCTCCCGGGGGATAAAAATTTTGATCTCCAATGTCAAATTTTCAAGGTTGTACATCAAAGCTGGGTCGTTAACGATTTACTCCTCCAATTTACTGATAATCCGTCTCCCGAAAAACAAAATGCCTATAATTTGGCCTTTGAGAGCTATAAAAAACAGAGTATCGATTTAGGGAAACTTCTGTCCGAAAATATTGAAGAAAAGAATATTGTCCCAGTCCAAGTAACAAGCGAAATTTATAAGTCCTTTGATGCTGTTACGAAACAGAGCCTTTTTCTTGCTCTTTCAGTTCTTAAAATGGAAATAGTACATTCTTTGAAAAGCCCCTTATCCAGCGAGCAATTCCGCGAGTACTTTCCGGGATATGGATATTCTGAACCTGGCTACAAATATCGGAAAGGAAAAGAAGTCGGTCGCGAACCCAAAGGGACGACGTGGCAACAAGAAGAGCATA
>JACPTH010000128.1 GCA_016192885.1 bacterium
GGGAGTTACCTTCACGATACCGGTGCCAAACTTTGGATCTACAAAATCATCTGAAATCACAGGTATCTCTCGGTTTACCAGCGGAAGAACCAAAGTTTCCCCGACAATTTCACGAAACCGATCGTCATCAGGGTTAACGGCGACGGCGGTATCGCCAAGCATGGTTTCCGGACGAGTAGTAGCTACAACAAGATGTCCCTTGCCATTTTTAAACGGGTAGCGAATGTACCAAAGATTTCCATTAGTTTCGATCGGGATCTTTTCCTCATCTGAAAGGGCCGTTTGACATCTCGGACACCAATTAATTATGTATTTTCCCTTATAAATTAAGCCTTTCTCGTAAAGGCGGATAAAGGCTTCTTGTACCGAATTCGAAAGGCCTTCATCCATGGTAAAACGCTCGCGTTCCCAATCGCAGGAACACCCTAGTTTCTTTAACTGCTTGATTATTATTCCACCGAATTTTTCCTTCCATTCCCATACGCGTTCTACGAACTTTTCCCTTCCAAGATCATGGCGTGTTAGCTTTTCTTTTGTCAACGCCTTCTCAACAACATTTTGAGTAGCTATTCCGGCGTGGTCGGTTCCCGGCAACCAAAGCGTTTCCCGGCCATTCATTCGGTAAAACCTTATAAGAATGTCTTGAAGCGTGTTATTTAAAACGTGCCCCAAAGTGAGCATCCCAGTGACGTTGGGGGGAGGAATCACTATTGAAAAAGGGGCGCGATTCGAAGTTTCACAAGCGTGGAAACTTTTTGCTTTCTCCCAAAATTGATAAACGGACTCTTCTACCAAAGCAGGAACGTATGCTTTTTCTAGGTTTTCTGACGGCATAAAGGTACCTTTTAAAATTTCGATTACCGCTGCCTTAAATTTACGATCAATTTTTCAAATTCATCTGAAGGAAGGGTTCGGGCCTGTTGATAAATAGTGTTTTTGATTTCGAGCGCATGCATTTTCTCAATGGTTCTTGGGTCGGGTTTCAAAACTGAAGCCCGCTTTAAAACCTCAATCGCTTCGGGGAACTGGAATGAAAGCGAGTACACGTCGGCAAGCCCCAAAAGAATAGGAACATAATTTTGATCGAGCGAAAGACCCTCAAGAAGAAACTCCTTTGCGCGATCGATGAGTTCTTTATCGATCATTCGTTCGGCAAATTTTAAATAGGTTGCAACGGTAGGCTCAAAAATGGGAAGTTTCTCCACCGGAAGCCCATTGGGAGCGAGAATCTGCTGACCACATTTATAACAAAAACGGCTATCCGGAATAGTTTGCGGGGTGTCGCACTTATGACAATTGAACAGGTTTTGTACAACCCAAACTTTCGGCTTTTTTATCACCGTGTCGCCTCGGCCATAACCCTTTTCTACCTCGAATACGATACACTTTTCCGGGAATTTTTTTGAAAGGAAAAAATCGGTGGCTAAATGCTTTGTAGGGTCATATTCTTCGGAAATAGCCGGCAAATACTGGATTTGGTTTGGAACAATAAGGCGCTCCAATAATTTTTTATGGAGAGTTTGCAGTTCGGGGATAGCGTTTTTCGCGAGGAAAGAATCAAGGCCGTCGAAAAAATCCAGAAAATCAGCGATAATTTGGCTGTCTGAAGAAACGGTTACGACTTTGGAAACAGGCGGAGAGGAAGGAAAAGTTAATCGTTGACGCAGCGCGGAAATTTCGGAATCTTTAGCGGAAATTTGATCCTGTAGGTCTCGGAAACGATCTTCAAAATTCTTAATCGCTAAAAGCTGATCGGCCACTTGGGTGGTAAGGCGCTCAAATTCGGCCTTGGTTGCAAGATTGGTGACCGACTGTTTTAATTGGGAATCCAGGGAAGATTTTGCCTCATTTAACTCGGTTTCCCTTTTCTCAATCAACTCTGAAAGGGATTGAAGTTTTTCCCGTTGGTGGTCTGATTCTCGCGTTGCAGCGACTAATTCTCCGCTTTGTTTGTCAAAAACCTTCTTTAAATCACGATACTTTATCTCTAGATCGGCAAATTTCATCCCGATTTTTGCAAAATTTCCTGAATCAACCGACAACGCTGCGATTTTTTCCTGGAGTTGTTGTACCTGAGCCGCGTCTTCTTGGAGCTTGGGTAAAATACTCTTCAATTCTTCATAATGCGTGATCTTGGGAGACCATTCGGTAATCCTATTTCGGAGAGCTTCAAGTTCCGAAGTAAGCCTCTTCTCATCTTCGCTTTGCCCCGGGCGTTGTTGGGAACTGATCGCGTTAATTTGCTCATCTTTTTCATTCAAAAGCGATTTTAAGGTCAGAACATCTTGTTCAAGCTCGTTTAACCGTGAGGAGGAATCAGGCGCTCCGGCGCTCGATTTAATTTCTTCAATTTGTTTATGGGAATCTTGTAATTGAGCTTTGACCTTCTCAAACTCAGCGGAAAGAGCCAAATTCTGGGTTTGTAAATCCTCGGCCCTTTCCACAATTGAACGAGACATTTCAAGCTCATTACGAAGTTTATTGATATCTTCGGAATTCCTTGCCGACTCGGTCAAATTTTTGTTTTCAAGAATTCCAACTTTTTCTTTTTCTTGCTCAAGTTCGCCTTCAAGCTTGCTTACCAAATTTTGAAATTCAAGTATGCGAGTGTCTTCTTTGGGTTCGATTGCTTGGGTTTCCAAGCTTTTCCGATGCTCTTCGAGAGCTTTGTTTAGCGCCTGAATCTGCTCGTCTTTCTCGCTAAGAAGGCCCGATAACTGCGATTTTTGGCCGGAAAGCTCGGAAGTTAAGTTTTTTATTTCTGCTTCCTTAACTTCTAAAGCCTTTATTAGTTCGTTTTTTTGCTGGTCCTGTGGAGATGAATCTGTGACTTGGGATTTCAGATTTTTTATCTGGAGTTGTAAAAGCTTTATTAGATTGTCTTTTTGAACAATTTGCTGGTTGAGCTTCTTAAAAAACTCGTTACTTAGACTTACCTCTCCTTTACCTTCGCCTGGATTCATACGTTCTCCCTATAAATTTGGAGCAGCTCCATCGGAATTAAACTTATCACATTCCCTCTTAGAAAAAAGGAAACTCCCTTAAACAATTGGGTCAAAGGTAAAAAATCTTTACCTCCCTGAGAAACCAAGGTTGAAGTTTATCATTTGGATTTGTTCATTGCAAGCATTCCATTAACACCCCTAATCCTTGTCAGCTAACCTATGGAAAGCATTTCCCTTTTTTCTTTTGGCCTTATCGCTTTTGCTTTCTTTGGAGTCTTTTTTATGCGTAGGATGCCCTCCCCTTTTTTTTGCTTCTTCGGCATCTTCAATGTCTTTCTTTAAAGCTGAAACTTGTTTTTGAATAACCTTCGAACATTCATCGCAAATAACTCCCGTCTTGATCATCTTGCTGCATGTTTGACATTGAGTTTGACATTGATGAATAACTTTTACGCCGAAATGTTCTAATCTTCCGCTTTCTATATATTGCTCAACGCGCTTCACGTCGATTCCAATAGCTTGGCTGGCTTCAAGCGAGGAGGTTTCAGGGTTTTGATTGAAGAAATCTCTTACCGAGTTAAATGTTTTTTCTTCTTCACGAAAACACTTTTCGCAGAGATCTCGGGTGAGCCTTGCCATAATTACACCGCATTTTTGGCAAGCAATCATCGTAACATTCATGGTAGAATCTTGAAAATTACAAACATTAACATATTATAGTTAATACTACGATCCATGAGTTTTGACAAGTATTTTCAATGGTTGTTATACTAAAAACAAATGGTAGACCTGAATGTTTGATTAAGGGAGTAGGTACATGATAACATCCAAACCCCAAAAAATTTTTTGGGTAATGTTAATTGCTTGGGTTCTACTTTCAATTCCAATTTTTTCCCAATCATCCTCAGGGCCATGGGAAAACCCCAATAGCGGATTCGATAATTCTTCAAAAAACAAACCGACTTCTTCCAATGATGGTGGTTATGATCGTATCGAAAAAGTTACCAAATCCTCAGGAACCACCACGGAAAATGGCAAGCAGGTTTCCGGCGAAGGAAACTCTCAGCATAAAAGCTTCGTAGATGGTTATTTGAATAGTGTGGCAGATAAAATCACCGGTGTTAATGGGAGCGCTCAGGCCTGGTCTTGGTCCAAAAGTTGGAAAGTAGGCCCCGACGGCAAACCGATGGAAGTAAAAGAAAGTTATCATGAGGGAAGTTTAAATTTTAAAGGGGAAAAAGACCCCAAATCGCAGGGTGGTTCGCCGTCATCGAATTCTGGAAATGGCGGAACCTCACCCACAGGCGGAAATCCGGTTTCCGGCGGAGGGAAATCATCCCCAACCCCTTCTCCCGCAAACATTACTTACACTCCAAGCCCCAAGCCAGCCCCGCCAACTTCTTCCGGTGGTGGAACCCCTTCGGGTGGCAATCCTTCAGGGGGAAAAGCTTCCCCGAATCCTTCTCCAATTGCCAAAAATCCTGGAATTGAACTGGCGCCTCAAAAAAAAGACACAACCCTCCCCCCAAAAATGGTTGCTCTGACTATCGAAGACCTAAAGTCGCACGTCGAACAACCATTTAAGAGCTACGAAAACAACCTCAAGACCAGGGCGAATCCAATTCCTGAAGATGTCAGAACCAAAATTGGTTTGGAATTAGGAAACGGACTAAAACCCGAAGAGGTTTCCGTCGTAATTAAAGACAATTTAGGGGAAAAAGAATTTCCAAACGGCACTTTCCCGCCAAATTACCACCATGTTTTTCGCATACCGTCTCAGGATAAATATTTTGCGAGGGTTTTTCATACCGACCCTATCACCAATAAGCGAGAAGAAAAAATCCAAGTTGCAATTCCTGTTTATAAATTAGATTTTGAAAGTCGTACACTTGATTCATCGCAAGGGAGGCTTTCCGGAAAAGATCAAGAAAGCGGCGGAAGTTCTCCCTCCTTTTCGAGCGAATCCAATTCTAATTCACATTCCGGCTCATCTTCATCTTCATCTTCCCAATCCTCATCCCCTCACTCATCCATTTCTTCATCTAATTCCTCTTCATTTGCACATTCTGCCTCTAAATCGTCTTCTTCGGGAGAAACCGGAGGTGGAGGTTTCGGAAATACAACTTCCGGGGCCGATCCAACTGTGGATTTGTCGGATTTATACGCTGATCCTTCCGCCTCACCGAATGTTGGTTCCTCGAAGGGCCGTGGTAATGGTGGGGAAATTGGATCATTGAATGTAAATGGAAACCACGCGGTTAATGGGGAAGAGACAAACGGCCATAGAGCGTCAAACCGGGGAGGTTCCAATCAAAGTCATTCAAGCAATAGCCCCGACGCTACTAACTTCGAGGCAGGAGCCGCCGGAGAGTCCCAGCTTCCTACGGGTGCAAATTATGATCGACAATTGGCTCAACCTCCTGAAAATGTTAATGTTGAGAGCCAAGCTCAAGATGCGAATCATAATTCTCAGTGAAAACCTCTAAGGTCCGCCTACAATAACACAAGTAGCTCAAGGGGAAAACCTTCAATTGCTTCCACGGGAACGACCGGAGGAAACAGCGGGCAGAGGGGAAGCGATTCCCCCGGATCTGGAGGTTCCCAAAAATTTGGCGCATCCTCTTGGAATAATTCAACCCAATCTGGCGGAGCTCCATCGGAAGGAACGGGAGTTCGAACGTCTGATTCGGGGGTAAATTCCAACGAAGGGGGCGAGGAAAATTCCCCAAGAATGGAAGGCACAAATCAAGCTCAAGCAGCTTTATCTGAGAAAACCTCCAAAGATAATTTGGTAAGTCTTTATTTGAACGCCAACAACTCGAAAGTTGGCCAATCCTTCGATTTCCGCGATAATCCTTACCCGACCGCAAAAAATATTGACCCTAAAACAGAATTAACCTTTAGCGTTGATCTAGGGAAAAATATCGACCGAAATTCGGTTTGCGTCGTTATCTATGACGGATTAAAGAAGGTTGAGATCCCCCTCCAAACGCTTGCGGGAAATGTCTTCCAGCACCAGTTTCCCCAAGTTACCGAGGAAGCCTATGTTTGGATCTATGGAAACACCGATAGCTCCCAATTTTCATACAAAGTTGCAATTCCGGTTTCGGGATTTTAATTGCCCCCAAAAAAATATGGTATATTAAAGAGAAAACTATCATTTAGGCAAAAGCCATTGGGAGGTACACCAATATGTCGTTGAGAGTGAACCAGAATGCCATTGCTTTGCAATCATATCAGTCATTAGCCGGTAATTCTGAGCGACTAGCCGGTTCAATTGAAAAATTAAGTACGGGGCTTAGGATAAATCGCGCCGCTGATGACGCCGCCGGACTTACTATTAGTGAGCGGTTACGACAACAGGTCATGGGTCTTTCGAGGGCTATTTCCAACGCGCAAGACGGAATTTCCCTTATTCAAACCGCTGAAGGCGCTTTAAGCGAGTCGCACAGCATTCTTCAACGGATGCGGGAGCTTGCCGTACAATCCGCCAACGGAACGCTTACTAGCGACGATCGTTTGGAAATTCAAAAAGAAATCAATCTCCTGAAAGACGATCTTAACCGAATTTCAAATTCGACTGAATTTAACACCAAGAAATTGCTTGACGGCTCACTTACCGCCACCATTTCCACTTCATCTTCGACAAGCAAAGGAATAGTTCGAGGAAATACTTCCGCCCGCGGTGATTTCAGGTTCCAAATAAGTCAAGTAAATCAAGGGGTGGCCCAAGAACAGGGTAGTAATATTTTTACCCTGCAAAATTCCTCAACGGTTGCCGACAGCAATACCAAACTTGAGGACATTGGCCAGTTTTACGATGCAAATGGCGCTTTTGCGCTTGCAAATAGCCAAACATTGAACATTCAAGGAAATGGAAAAAGCACCAGCATCCAGGTAAGCGGTGATTTAACGCTTGGAGAGCTTGCCAGCCGAATGCAAACCGCAATTTCGGGAAATTTAGGGATCAACAATGTCCAAGTTTTTGTGAACCCTAGTTCCAGTAGCAATCCCGGCGTTATTAAATTACAATCAGGGCTTGCCGGGCAAACCGGAGAAGTCGCTTTTTCCGCAGATCAGGCGCTTATAAATGCCCTTGGGATGTCCGAAACCGTCGCGAGCGATGACCCTGTAAATACCGTCACCAGAACCAGTTTAGATGGTTCGAACGCGATATCAACTCGAACTAATTCAAACCAAGCTACGGGGCTAATTGAAGGAATAGATGTTCAATTCGAACCTGTTACTCAAGCGAAAGCCACCGGATCTCTTCAAGCGTCCGCAGGCGTAGTAATTACAGCCGCAACTACGATTCAAATCACCGACTACAAGGGTACCGCAGCGACTGCGGCTTTTACGGCGGGAAGTTATTCCCTAGACCAGATCGCTTCTATCGTTAACTCGGCTACAGGAACCGCTACTACAAGAGTTTCAGCAACTGTTGTCAATGGACAACTTCAACTTACTTCCGCGGATTTTGGAACTGCAGCTTACATAAGAGTATCCGCCGCAGTTGGAGCCGTTGCAAATATGCATGTTGGCTTGGCGGAAGGAACCTATACCGGTTCAGGGGGAACTATTCCCCAGGTAGCAGGGACTGCGGCCGTAGCCGACCTTAGTTTTGCGGGTGGAAACGATATCGTAATAGGCTTAAAAGATTCCCATAA
>JACPTH010000129.1 GCA_016192885.1 bacterium
CTTCGCGTGTCGAGAAGGGGCCGTCGTGCAACAGGCGCGCGCCCCCCTTTATTGAGATGATACGCATCTTTTTAATCATGCGTTTTCTTTAATTTTCGCGAAGTGAATGAGTTAGGCTCGGACATAAAGATTTTCAAAATTATCTTTCCGATACCGGAAATACCGATGGCCTTGGCGCCTGGTCCGTCAAGATCGATGATGCGACCGCTAATATAAGGGCCTCTATCAATTACGCGGGTCAAAATCTTCCTCCCGTTTTCAGGATTAATGACTTTAATTAAAGTCCCAAACGGGAGAGTTTTATGCGCAACGGGAAAAATCGTATCGTCTACCCTGAAATTTGAATCTCTTATTTTATCGGGTTTAGTCGGACATTCATACCATGAAGCCACTCCAAATTCGACCATTACTTGAATGTTCTTTGCTTTGTTGTATTGACTCATCTCTCCAAAATCTTTTTTTAGTCGCCGGCAGATTTCTTCAATTGGAACCGGAGATGCCGTGACTCCAACGCTTATTAGAAGCACTATCAGCAAGGAAAAAGTAAGTTTAAAAAAATCCAAGGCAAGCCTCCATTAGTTATTTTTATTTTCTCCATGTTGAAAATGGGGTTTGAGCGAGATTGGTATTAAAAAATCTGGGATCCGCGCTAACTTCCATCTCAGACTTGATCCAATCCGGGAACGAAGGCTGGGAATCGCAAGAAGGAAGTTCCACTTCAGCGGTAACAAGGCCCAAATTAGCTCCTCCGTATTTATCTATTTCCCATGTGTACCCTTTAAAAGGGATTCGGAATCGGGTTTTTTCGATTAGCGGTAGAATCGCCAGAGACACTAATTCATTGATTTCTTCCCCGGAAACATTTTTTTTCGTCGCCTCAAACTCAAAACGAGAAATACCTTCCCTTTGACTTTTTACCGCAAGAGTAACCTGGTCTTCTTTAATTCTAAACCGTACTTGGGGGGAAAGAGACAGGTAGCCTTGGATTAAGCGATCCCCGCCAATCAAGGGAGGAAGGCTCAATTCATTAACTAAAAACTTTCTTTCGATTTCCAAACCCAAAACGCTTTACCCCGGAAAAATCAGATGTACAAGAGGAAATTACTTTCCATCAAACACTTCTTTTGCGGCTGCATCTCTTAATTTTCGAAACCCTTCGACGTCCCGTTTTGGCAAAAAAACGGACCCGGAAAAACCCTCCGGCCCGTTAAAAAAATACTCCACATCTCCCTTCCTTTCGGATTTAGTCCATAGGCCGGAAAGCGGAAAAACCCCGTCGAAATCGCGAGGAATAGAAATTTCAAGATGGACATTTTTAAAATCTACCGGGAAACTACCCCATTTGGAAACCAGGTGCCCAATCATGAATCGACATCCGTAATTTTCCTTCTCGAAAAATTTCTTGAACCCCTCAATACTTAGGGAGGAAGCGCTTTTACCGGGTTTGGGGTCATCCGAGTTTTGCGTCTTCAAGGAATCTAGATTGTACAAAATCCCTTGTTTCGCGCTAACTTGAAGTGAAATTTCCTGTCCGGGGGAAAGAGAGAATGGGAACCTTGGATTCTTGCGAGAATAAACGGCTGGAAGCCCATTAATGCTCAATTTTACTGAGTCTTCATTGAGCAAGTATAGAATTCGGATTTTTATTGAGGTTTCTAGAATCTTATCGGAAATATTCTTTATCCCAACCGAAAGGCGACTTTCGGCGTTTTCTTTTTCAAGCTTCACTTTTCCGAAACATTCAACCACCTGAAAAGCTTCGGATGGGCCTCTTTCAATGACAAACTCAGGCATTCTCGGCAAAAGATTTTTTTCGGCCCAAGCTGCCTGTTTTAAAAGAAAACTAAACAGCAAAAGGAAAAAAGAAACACACATAGGAATTGATTTTCCTGAAAACATTTTGCCTCTTTTCAAAAGGGTGGGTAGAGTATATCGAAACAATCAAGCCTTGTCAAAACTTAGCAAAACTTATGAAGAGGCAGCAATTCTTGGCGAGAAGCTAACCCCTGCCGTGGTTACCAAACAACGCTAAAGAAGTTAGTTCTCAGGGAGAACGAGATTTCTGTTGCGCGACGCCTCCCTTCGGAAATGACAGCATTATTTGTCATTCCGAACGAATGTGAGGAATCAAATCCTCATTCATGAAATAGACTTTTTCACGGAATTTAGCCTTCCTTGTTAATCACGATCCCTGCTGATTTAAAAAAAAACGAGCGAAGTCGCTTTTTTCCCCGGATTTTACGGCAACGTAAGCGAAAACGGAGCAAATTCCGAAACTTTCCAGCGATGCCGCGATTTTCCGAAACCCGAAGCCGTAACCCGATGAAACCGGGCCCGGGATGGTTCTAATTACCCGGAACCCCGCGCCTTGAAATAGGCTTTCCCAGCGGCGCCTTCTATACATTTTTAATTCTTGCAGATTACTTTTGTAAGCGCCGTGCGGGTGAGGCCAAAAAAGGTTTCCGAAAAGAGTTTGGGGGGGCTTCTCCGCTTTGGGGTTGTTTCCCATGCCGGGTGGAGACTCCGAATATTTGCAAAAATATTTAATAAAAATTTCAGGCCATTTCCTAACTTCCTTAATTTTCTTGGCGAACAATAGAAATCGATCGGGAAAGAACAAAAAAAAATGACAAGCTTTCCAAAAAGCGTTCGGAATAATGTGAATCAAAATACCGTCTTTCTTAAGCACTTTCGACATATTGCGCAGGGCCAAACCGGGTCGAGGGAGATGCTCAAGCAAGCTGGAAGAAAAAACAAGGTCAAATTTTGGGCCGGAAAAGCAGGAGTCAACATTTTCAGCATCGCAAACAAGATAAGAAACATCGGCCGCTTTACCATTGCGAAGCCTTTTATAATTCAAATCAGCGGAAAATAAGCGCTTAACGTATTTTGAGATAAACCCGCTTTGGTAACCGTTACCAGCACCAAGTTCCAGAGCTTTTTCAAAGGCATTGCCCGGAACATGCTTGAACACCGATTCAATTTCACGTCTCTTTAAGGAATTTAGCTGCGCATCCCAAAAACTATTCATCCAAGTTTGAGCTCCCCGCGATCGGAAGAAAAGTCTAAATTTTTAATGGCACGGAGTATTTACCTTTTGGCGTTGGACGCAATTGTACATGTCGCAGCAGGCATGACAAACCCTCTTAATTACGCGAAAACCCAAAAATTCAACTTCGGGAGTTAGGTAATGGCTTTTTAT
Organism: bacterium; assembly: GCA_016192885.1. Taxonomy (GTDB): domain Bacteria; phylum Muiribacteriota; class Ozemobacteria; order Ozemobacterales; family Ozemobacteraceae; genus JACPTH01. Next base: position 3,203 of record JACPTH010000129.1, read on the forward strand.
CGGTTCTTCCCTGAGCAAATCGGTGCTTAAATATTTTTTGTTATCATCCGGAAAAACCGTTACCGTTACCGGCCCCTCGTCTGATTCGTTTTGAACTTTAAGGGCTCCCAGGAAATTGGCCCCTGAGGATATTCCGACGGCAAATCCGAGTTTTGAGGCAAGTTTTTGAGCTAAAAGAATTGCGTCTCCATCCGAAACCGCAACTATTTTGTCAAGATTTTCGAGGTCGACAATTGCGGGAATGAACTCATCCGAGATCCCTTGAATTCGATGATGCCCCACCTTTCGCCCCGTTGAAAGAGTGGGCGACTCAGCCGGCTCGATTGGGTGAATCTTCGCGAAAGAGTTATTGGCTTTAAGAAAACGGCCATTGGCAAGATTCGAGAACTGACAGGGAAGAAAAATCCGCTTTTCTCTCCTTGATAGCTCCTCGGCCTTTTGAATGCTTCCTAAAAACCCCCCCTGTTCGCGGGTAACCGGAATGATGTTTGCGCCCATGCTTTGAATTAGATCAACCCTCTCGCGGCTCATCCAATCAGGCATAAATATTGTGACAGGATGCCCTAGCGCTCTTCCAATCGCGGAAAAGGAGATTCCGGTATTTCCGCTGGTCGCTTCTACAATCGTATCTCCCGGTTTTATTTTTCCTAATTTATAAGCTTTTTCTAAAATGTGAAGGGCCATGCGGTCTTTAATGCTGCCGGTTAAGTTCAACTGCTCTGATTTGGCGTATATTACCCGCTTTTTTCCGGAAAAAGTAAAGTCAATAGCTATTAGCGGAGTATTTCCAACCATTCGCCACAACTCATTAATTCTCTCCAACACTTTTGAATCAACAGAAACGCACTCTTCCATTTGCTTCCTCGAACGAAAAAATAAACCCTTGTTTTCCCTGTGGCTAATTCGTACAATACATCCAAGTTTGATTCGATGACAACATAAATTGGCATTATTTTATCTTGATGACCCAATGGTCACAAGAATTCGCAATGACAAAATGGCACTGCAACTGTCATTGCGAGATTCGAAGCAACCAAGCGATCTATTCTCGGAACTAGCATAAAATCTAATTTTGCAAGTTGGTCGAAAAGACAAGGAGAGAAAAAATATGAAAAAAAAATTTCCCGTTTTGCTTGTTGGCACAGGCATCTTACTTCTAACTTTTTTTTATGGTTGCGGATCTTCAACTCCAAATGGAAAAAATTCTGTAGGACTAACATTCCTGGGCGACCCTTTAGGGAAACTTGTAGAAATAAATCAATCGATGGCGGATGAATTTGAAAAGAAGACAGGGATAAAAGTTAAGATAGAGAAAGGCTCTGAAAATTCAACCGAGAGGCTTGCGCAAATTCAAAATTTTCTATCGGCCAAGACTTCGGAAATAGATATTTATCAAATTGATGTCATCTGGCCCGGTATGATAGGTGAACACATGATCGATCTCCATGAAAAAATCGATGAAAAGGTTTTTTTCCCGGCCATTATCAAAAACAATACATTCCAGGAAAAACTAATTGCAGCTCCGTTTTTTGCGGATGCCGGCTTACTTTATTATCGCGCGGATCTTCTTGCAAAATACGGATTCACGAACCCGCCTGATACCTGGGATGAATTAGAAACCATGGCAAAAAAAATAATGGAGGGTGAACGTAAAGACGGTAATAGCTCGTTTTGGGGTTACGTATTTCAGGGAGCCGCCTACGAGGGACTAATGTGCAACGCTCTCGAATGGCAAACTTCCGAAGAGATCGAAGGTATCTTTGCTTCTCAAACATCTCTCAATTTGACCGGAGATGGTAGCATCCTTGCCGCCGACAGAGCCGCTTCATGGGTATCCATTATCTCGCCTCCCGGAGTCACAACTTACAAAGAAGAGGAGTCAAGAAATGTCTGGCAGTCGGGCAATGCCGCCTTTATGCGGAATTGGCCGTATGCTTATACTCTTGGGCAAAATGAAGGATCTCTAATCAAGGGGAAATTTGATATCGCAAGAATTCCTGCCGGAAAAGCTAGATATGCAGCCACTCTTGGCGGATGGCAATTAGGCATTTCCCAATACAGTAAACATCAAAAAGAAGCGATTGAATTTGTGAAATTCCTAACAAGCACGGGGGCACAAAAGCGCCGAGCTATCGAAGGCGGTTATATTCCGGTTTCTCCGGAAGTTTATGACGATGAAGAAGTGATCAAGGCAAGACCGTATTTCCGATTGTTACGGGAAATATTCACTCAGGTGGTTTCAAGACCTTCCGTCGTCATCGGGAAGAAATACAACGAAGTATCTGCCGCTTATTATTCTCAGATTCATCAAACCTTATCAGGGCAGGAAACCGCCTCAGCCGCCATGAGTACCGCTGAAAATCGTATAAAAGAAATTATTTCGCGATGATCGGTAAAATTATTTCGGGAAATCATCTTCAGCGTTCGCAAATAAAATTAGCTTGGGTATTCCTGGCTCCGTCTTTAATCGCACTTGTTGTTTTAGGCTTTTACCCGTTAATCAGAACTTTTTTCCTTAGTTTTACCGACTCCACCCGCGGGTCGGTAGAAGCCGGAAATTTTATAGGTCTGAAAAATTATCTCGAATTATTTTCAAAAAACGAATACTGGAGTTCCGTATTTAATACTCTCCTTTTTACCATTGGAAGCGTAGGTCTTGAATTTTTTCTCGGATTAGGGTTCGCGCTTTTAGCGAATTCAAAATTCAGAGCTCGTGGATATGCGCGAGCTGCGATGCTTATTCCATGGGCGTTGCCAACGGTAGTAGCCGCCCGAATGTGGGGATGGATGTTTAACGACGTATTCGGGGTTATTAACGATCTTCTTGTTTTAAAACTCGGAATCCTGTCTAAACCTGTGGCCTGGACCGCCCAGCCGGTATGGGCCATGATTTCAGTGATTTTAGTGGATGTATGGAAAACCACGCCTTTTGTCGCGCTCATTTTGTTGGCCGGTCTGCAACAAATTCCGGAAGAACTATACGAAGCGTCCCAGGTAGATGGCGCCAACTCCTTTCAAAAGTTTTTCCTGATCACCTTACCTCTTTTAAAACCTGCGATTGTTGTGGCACTGATTTTTCGAACTCTTGATGCGATAAGAGTATTCGACGTTATCTGGATTTTAACCGCCGGGCGATTCGGAACGGAGTCAATAGGAACCTATAACTATCGCAATCTTATCGATTTTTCGAGACTCGGCTTTGGAAGCGCAATAAGCGTGACTATTTTTTTCATTATCGCAATTTTTGTTGTAATGTATGTAAAAGCTATCAGAATACAAGATGAATGAAATTCCGAAGAATATTATTTAGATTTTTATTTCTGATTTTAATAATCCTTTTTCTTGGGTATTTGCTATTCCCAATTTATTGGGCGATAAACACGAGCCTTACGCCGTCAAAAAATCTTTCCAAAACGCCGGCGGATTATTTGCCATTCCCGCCTGATTTCAATGCCTTTCAGCGGATACTTTCAAATTCAATTTTTAAGATTTCTCTTTTAAATTCCGCAATCGTCGCAGGTTCCGCAACTCTTTTAGCGCTTTTTTTAGGCGCCCTCGCCGCCTGCGCTCTTGGAAGATTTAGATTTCCTGGAAAACGACCTATTCTTTACATCATTCTTGCAATGACGATGTTTCCACAAATTTCCATAGTCGGTTCTTTATACGAAATGATCGTTAACGTTGGTTTGTACAATACAAAATTTGCTTTAGCCGCGAGTTATTTGCTGACGACGCTTCCCTTCACAATATGGATCTTAACGAGCTTTTTTAAATCGCTTCCATCCGAGTTGGAAGAAGCGGCGTATGTAGATGGCGCGACTCCGCTTCAAACTTTCCGGTTTGTGCTGCTACCGCTTGCCGCACCCGGAATCGTCACTAGCGGTATTCTTGCATTTATTCATAGCTGGAATGAATACTTGTTTGCCATGACTTTCACCCCCCCCCCCCCCCCCCCCCCCCCC
>JACPTH010000130.1 GCA_016192885.1 bacterium
GTTAAGCGAATGCCTTCGATTGTGATTTCGCGGGAAGGAACATGAACCCAATTCGTAGGGGCGGTTCGTGAACCGCCCGCGGTCGGAATGAAAACGGATTTTGCATCTTTCAGGCGTTTTTCAACGGCATTTTTGAATTGCTCGATAGCATCAAGGGTTAATTTGCTTTCACCGTGAAGCGCCTTGAATTTAAGGCTTTCAACAACAGCTAGTGCCAGAGGAATATCTTTCTCTTCGATTGATGATAAAACGGCTTGAATATCCGTTGATTTTCCTGAGAGAAGATTCGCTAAATCAGATGGCGCTTGTGAAGGCCGAGCGAAAACCAAGATCGAGAAAACGCTAAAAGCAACAGCGCTCAAGGCCAACCATCTGATTTTCATAAAAGTTTCCTTCGGAATTGAAAGTACATCTTTTAATCTTGGCTGAAGGCAGTATAAGTCTAATAACAAACGGTGTCAATTAGTTAAGTTTCGCACTTGGGTAGTGCAACAACAGCAATTCTCGGTCAAAAAAATCTTCGCCCGAATCCACACTGACAGCTCACTTCGATCCCCTGACTCCTCACACGAATTGCTCCGGTAACTTCTATTTTAAAACATCTCGATTTTTTCGTCTCACCCCTCAAAGCTTACATCCATGTAAGCTTTCGGGGAAGTTCTTCATCCTAAAAAACTTCGACGATAAATCGGATGTTTTAAAATCTCAGACACCGGCAATTCGGATCCGGGTCAGCAGGGATCGGCAGTTGAGCTGTCAGTGATTCTCACCGAGAATTGCTGTTTAATGAGACTCTTCAGGCGGCATCCCTCCTTGGTTTAAGTTAATTGTAAAATAACTTAACGGCAATGCCAAAGTTACCTTATATTAAACCATTTTACCACATAAGAAAGGCGGCTGACTCTTATCCACTGGGCGGTACACAAAATAGGAATATTCAATCCTATGCTAACTACATGTTTTTTGTCATGCCCGTGAAACTGGCATCCAGGCTATTTTTTGAATTCCCGCTTTCGCGAGAATGACGAATAGAAGCCTTTGTGAAATTCATTCCATTACATCGTATAACATTTTCAAATTTTATTTTCGAAATACCTTTTGAATCCTCTGAAATTTTCTGATATGCTATTTTCACGATTAATATTCACCCTTTTTAAGAGTTAATAATTGCATGCTCCAGAGGAACTTTCAAAATTATTTTTTAAAAACCTTCATAATCAGGATAGGAACAGGCTTTATGCCTGCGAAACCAAGCTTTCGCAAGCTAAAGCTTGCGGCTACAAAGACAGGGTCTGAATAATTTTGCAAGCAGCTTTCCAAAAAGGGGTTTTTTATGGAAATCAATTCACGGGTTAAACGGAAGTTTCTCTCTCGCTCTCTCTCTCTTAGCGCTCCTTCCTGGATGCAGGATAGCCGGTAATTTTAACGATTTCATCGGCGATCAAAAGTCGTCAACCTCAATTTCAGCGGGTACGATTAATGGTCGGATAACCGCATCCGGAACAATCGCAACTTCCTTTCGCGGAAAACCTTTCCCCAATTCCGAAATCCGTCCCGATGTTCAAATTTCCGATGCCGAAATTTGGCTCGAAGATGATTATAAGAATCAAAGAAGAGCTTACTCAACTCACCCCAGTTCAATCCGTCGGAGAACTCCAACTTGAGCTGGCGCAAAATGTCGTTCAGGGCATACTTCGTGACGATAAGGGGAACCCGATTCCAAACGCCTTGCTGGTAATTTGGGGAGAACCATTTTACACGGATTCCTTCGGAGTTTATACATCCCCGCCGCTTCCCGGAGTCGAGACGCATGAGATAATTCGAGTCGTAGAAGCTCCGGGGTTTCAACCCGCTACGATCACCACCGTTTTCTCATCGGGAATTTCAGTCATTCAGGAGACAACTCTTTCAAAGCTGGGCGTAACCAACATTTCTCCCAACATCGCCCTATATAAAGATCAGGATAACAAACAATTCATTCAACCCGGAGAAAAAGTTAAGTTTTGGAGTGTCGTCTGGGATTCCGATCCGGAAGATGCGGGGCTGGTTTCCATAAAATGGGCAATTGTTAACGGAAGTTTCCAGAATGTTTCGGACAACCTTCCGACCAATTACCAGGGCAAATTTAAAAAAGATTTTCCGGGTGTAAATTTAAATAACGCGCAAATTTCCGCGATTGAATTTCAAGCTCCCCAAACGGAAGGTCAGGCGATGATAGGGGTTGAGGTTTCGGATAAAGGGGGCCTCAA
>JACPTH010000131.1 GCA_016192885.1 bacterium
ATGGGGAAGTTCCTTGCTTGTTTTGTTCTTTACCTTGTTTTGGTGGTTTTAACTTTTCAGTATCCGGCGATTCTTGCCAGTCATTCTGAAAACCTTGATATGGGCCCAATTATCAGCGGTTACATTGGGCTGATTCTTCTGGGCGCATCCTTTATTTCTTTCGGTCTTTTTGCGAGTTCCCTTTCCGAAAACCAGGTTATATCCGCGATGTTGAGTTTCGGCGGGTTGATAATGTTTTGGATTTTCGGATGGGCAAAATTCGCTCTTGACAATGCTTGGGGAGAGCTTATCTCAAAACTTTCCCTGCTTGACCGGTTTTCGGAATTCATCCGAGGCGTGGTTGATTCCGGAAACGTAATTTTCTTCATTGTTTTTATTGTTCTGTGGCTTTTCATTGCTACGCGTGTCCTGGAATCCGAGAGGTGGAGGTAAATCCATGAAACAATCGAGAAAAACTTCTGAGGGAATTTTATCCATTTACCTTTTTCTATTTGGGCTGGTGATTATTTTATCCGCAGGGATAACCGTTATCATGGCCCCGAGCAAAACCCAGCTGGCTTGGGGAATACTCGCTGTTGGATGCTTTTTGGTCGTTCTTGGGTTCGCAAGGGCTCCTCTTCTCTTGAGGGAAGTACTGCTTAGCAGGCGCTCAAAGCTGATTGTAAATGACGTAGTTCTTATTCTTTCGATAGTCGGAATCGGAGTTCTTTTAAGCTACATCGCTTTCAGAAGGCATATTCGGTATGATTTTACGAAGGACCGCCTGTTTTCGATTTCAGAATCCACCATACACCTCCTGAGCGGGCTAAAAAAAGACGTCAAGATCACCGCGTTTTTTGCCAAAGGCGGAATTGAAGGGCGAATGGTCGAAGACCTTCTAAAAGAGTATAAACATCGGGCTCCGGAAAGAATTTCCTTTGAGCTGGTCGATCCTTTACGCGACCCGATTAGAACAAAGGGGATGAATGTCACAACCATGGGAACGGTGATCGTTCAATGTGAAAATAATCGGAAAGATATTGATCCAAACGATATTTTTATTGTGAATCAAAACCCCTATCAAAGACAAATGGAACAACCTAAATTCCAGGGAGAACAGGCGTTAAGCTCTGCGATCCTGAACGTTACCCAAGGAAGCAAGAGAAAAATTTTCTTTGTCAGCGGGCATAATGAACCTTCCATTAATGCTTACAAATCCGATGGATGGGCGGGAGTAAAGCAATTCCTAGAAAAAGAAAATTATGAGGTTTCTGAAGATTCTCTTGTTAAACCCCTTCCGTTAGATATCAAGGTGGTTGCGGTTATTTCTCCAAAGAAATCCTTCCACCCCTCGGAAATCGCAAACTTGAAATCATTTGTAAAAGATTCAAAAGGCGCTCTTTTTGTCGCTCTGGACCCTGATAGTAAATGTCCCGAGTTGGAATCCTTCCTAACGGAGGTTTATGGCGTAAACCCAAATAACGAGATTATCATAAATCCCCGCTCCATCGGAAATGATCCTGCGATTATCGTTCCGCAATATGGATATCACTCGATCGTTAAAGCTCAAAGCGAAAAAAAATCGGGAGTTCTAATGCAGGTTTGTCGAGGTCTTTCCTTCGAGAAACGAGAGGGTTGGCATCCAATTACCGTGATGCTTAAATCGAATGATGAAAGTTACGCAAAAAGAAATATGGCGGATGTTTTAAGAGGGAACATTGAATTTTCTCCGGAAACGGATGTTCGTGGCCCATTAAATCTTGGGCTCGCGGTTGAGGGGGAAGCCCAAGCCTCCGCGTCAAGAGCGGTTTTCTTTGGAGACTCAGATTTCGCGTCAAATATGCTTCTTCAAGTTCAGGGGAACTCCGATTTAATCATTAATACCTTCAACTGGCTGGCGGGGCAAGAACAATTGATCTCCATCAGGCCGAAGACTATTGAGATCGGTCATATCGTTCTAGATAAGGAATCAATCACTCGAATTTTCGTTTTAACCGTTGTTGTTTCTCCGCTAATCGTCGTTTTTCTTGGCGGACTCGTTTGGTTTGCTCGAAGGAGGGTGTAATTTATGAAACGATACTTTCCTACTTTAATTGCGCTCGTCACATTTGGAATTCTCTTTCTTTATACAAATATCTACGAAATCGAACCTATCCCAAAAGAAGGTGAGGATAATCCGGTTCAATTGTCCAAGGTCTCTACCAGCTTGGTAAAGAGCGTTTCATGGAAAACTCCGAGTAACGAAGAGATAAAGGTTTTGGCAAAATCCGAAAAAGATAAAATTTCATTCGAGATTGTTAAGCCATCTTCTTATCATGGAGAAGAAAGCGAGATTTCAGGCATTTTGAAAAACTTTGAGGACTTTAAGTCCGAACGCGTAATTTCCAAAACCGCAACCGATTCCTCTATTTTCGGCATTGGAACCAATTCCCCGCAGTTGTCAATCGAATCGGCAAGTGAAACGGTAACCTTTAGACTTGGAAATGACTCGCCCGTCGGGGGTTCATATTTAATTAAGGTCGGAGACCCCGCTATTTATCTTGTTTCAGGGAGCGTAGTTCCCGCATTTCGAAAATCCGTAAACGATTTAAGATCGAAAAACCTTTTCTTTCAAGAAGACAATTTTTCGACTTCGGATGTTTCATTCGTAAAATTGGAACAAGCATCAGGCGTTTTTGAAATCAAAAAAGTTAAATCCGGTGATTGGGAAATTGTTTCTCCAAAAAAAGCCAAGGCGGATTCGACCGAGATAAATTCGATCATTGAAAGAATGCATGATTTGCGGATTACTTCATTTGTTTCCGACCAAATCCTTGGCTCAAACACCTATGGGCTTGATAAACCCCAAGGAAAAATAGCTTTTGAAAGTTCTAACGGGAATAAGTTTGAGGTTTTGATAGGCCGAGAGGAAAACAGCCAAATTTTCCTCAAACGCGCGGATCAGCCTTTTGTTTATGGAGTTGTTCGAGCTGATTTAACAATGTTTGATAAAGATTTTAATGGGCTAAGAAGCAAGGTCCTTCCCCAGATTCTCAGTTCTGAAATCAAGGGTCTCTCCATAAAAACAGCCTCCGAAAGTTACATGGTCCAAAAAAATGCAAGCAATTCTTGGGAGATCAAGGGCAGAATCATTGATTCGGTAAAAGTAAATGATTTAATCGGGGCTTATAATTCAACCAAAATTCACTCGTTTCTACCCTGGACGGAAGGAAAATCTCAAGGAATCGAAAATGTAATCGACTGCGATCGCTTTGAATTAATTTCGGCGAGCGAAACAAGAACACTTGTTTTCGGAAAAACTGAAGGTACTTATGTTAGCGCAGCCCTTGAAGGCCAAAATGAAGTTTTGAAACTTCCTTCCCATATAAGAGATTCTTTTAACAATCTATTGAATTTACTTGCCAAGCCGCCGGAGCCCCCAAAGTTAATTTCCTCTCCAACGGCAAATGTTCCTGAAAAGCCGAAAGAAGCCAATCAACCCAAAGTTTTTGCTTCCCCGACGGAAGTGCTTGTTCCCGAACTCAAAGAAGTGAAAGAAGCCTCAGAAACTCCCCTTATTGACCCAAATGAATCAAAACCCCAAGAAGATGTTTCGTCTCCTGCAATCCTTGTCCCTGAGCCTTTGCAGGCTTCCCCTTCTCAATCTCAGACATCTATAGCAACTCCCTCCATTCCATCAGAAGGTGACTAAACCTCATGAAAGACAAAATAACATGAAGCCGTTCAACATGGCGCAAAGAACGGGGGATCTCCATCCAAGCTCGATTCGCAGGATGATGGGGATTTCCAAACGGCTGATTATGGAAGGGAAAACAGTTTATGAGTTAAACATCGGTCAACCCGATATCCCATGTATTCCGATTTTTTCAGAGGCCATTTCATCTAAGGTGAGAGAGGGGCATTTGAATTATTCCCCATACATCGGTGAGACTTATCTCCGTGAAACGTTTTCCAGATATTTAAATCGTTATTTTGACCGACAAGGAACATCCCACCTAGTTACCGATACCAATAACGTTTTGGTGACTTGCGGCGCATCTCATGCCTTGGCCATTACCTTCATGGCCCTTTGCGATCCGGGCGACGAAATTCTTTGCGTAGAGCCGTTTTTTGAGCCTTATAAAGGCCTTTTAGCGGTATCAGGGGGTATTTTGAAGCCGATTCCGACTTCAGCCGAGAGCGGATTCGCGCTTCCCTCTTCCGAGGAGATTGAAAAACTCATAACTTCAAAAACCAAAGGAATCCTCTATAATAGCCCTAACAACCCATCAGGAAAGATTTTCACCAAGGAAGAGGTAACCAAACTTTCAAAAATTGCCATAAAGCACAACATTTTTATCATCGCGGACGAAGTTTATCGCGAAATGGTTCTTGGGAATCAGGAGGCTTTCAGCCTTTTGCAGGTTGAACTGGAAAAGGGGGAAATGGAAAAATTTAAGCACCGCATAATTGTTATTGATTCTGCCAGTAAGGCGTTCTCAGTCTGCGGGGCAAGGGTCGGGTTCATTGTCGCAAGGCCGGAAGTAATTGAGAAATTGTCGCTGTTGGCGTTTCATAGTGTTGCGAGCATTTCCGACTTGATGCAGTTTGGAGTTTCTGCAGCTTACGATCATGTTTTTACGGACAGGACTTACTTTGAATCGCTTCGTAAAACCTATCGAGAACGCCTTGATTCAGCTATTATTGCCGTCAAGGATTTCCTTTCATGGGCGGTGGTGCCAAAACCGAATGGAGCTTTCTATTTAATGATTCAATTCGCGGATGTCGAGGATGCCTCAGATTTTTGCCTTTTTATTTTAGAAAAATTCAATCTTGGAAATGAGACGGTGGCAGTAACTCCGGCC
>JACPTH010000064.1 GCA_016192885.1 bacterium
CAGGCGTTAATGGCCAGACAACGCTTTCAACACGGTAGCTACAGCGAATGGGAGCTTCGAAACATTGTTTCCCAATATGAAAGGGTTCGGGAAGAATATGAAAATATGACACCCGATGTTTTAAAGGCGAAATATTTGGAGAATAGGGATGTCATTGATTATGACAGCACCTTTACCGACGAGCGTGACGTCATTCCGACGCTTTTAGGGGAAGGGGGAAACATTGTTATCGTTCACCCCTTGGAAATGGGGTTGAAAGAAGCAATGCTCCATATTCTAAGATTTTCTTCAATAATTACCGGCGTTGAAACATTGAATCTCCATGACAGCGTTCGCCGGAACCCCAACGACCTTGATGTTTTTAATCGCTTTATCTATCTATTGAATAACCATTCGATTAAGGAAATAATGGAATTTTTTGAGCAACAGGGAGTTTCCGAAGTTTCCGAAAGCGTCGTGCAAAAAGCGAAGGAATCTCTTGGAAATCGAGTTTTGATTCCGGTTTGCGGAAGCGATTCAACGGGTCGAGACCCGTCAATTCCGGGAATGGGCTTCATCCAGGTAACCAAGATCCCGGAAAAAAACCTTTCATCTTTTCTAGAGCACCATTACAAAATTCCAAGGCCCATAGCGGATTTGATAATCCACAAGGGTAAAAAGCCTCCGGATGAATCATGCCGCTCCGATAACGATATCCTTTGCATGGGAAAAATTGGGAAGTCTTATCGAAATGAAGTGGGCGACGAGGCTAAGGTACTATTCATCGGGCTAGCGGACTTTTGGAATTACTTAAACCCGATGATGAAAGGGGTCATTCGATCGGCACTAGGTTTTCTTCCGGCTTTTTATTTCATTGGGATAAAGTACGCTTTCGTTTGGTTGGGAATTACCTTTTTCAGAAATGTCCTGGTCGATCTAATTGCCGCATCCGGATTAAATCTAAGGGCATGGTCCCACAAAAGCATTAACTTCGATAACGTTTCGCAATCTCTTTTCTGGACAGGATTTAGCGTTCCGATTTTAAACACGGTCAAGGAAACCTTTATTTTGGTTTGGCCTTTGGAGAAGATCGGGATTTTTTTTGAATTGGTGAAGTTTTTTTTCATTTGTTTCGCCAACGGTTTATACATTTCCTCACACAACTGGTTTCGCAATTTCGATCAAAAGGTCAGACGAGGGAATTTTTTCAGAAGCGTTCTGTCCTGGCCCTTCGCCACAGCTTTTTCCCCCCTTGGGAACCTTCTTGGAATCGAAAGCATAGTACAAGCTAAATTTTGGTCCGATGTTGTGGGCGGCCTAATTGAAGGTTCTTCAAAGTATCGGCACCGTTTTGTTTTGCGAAAAAGGGATCTGAATGAACTACTACCGAAACTTGATTCTCACGATCGCGAAGAAGAATCTTCTTTTTGGGAACGTTTAAAGAAACCAAAGTTACCGCCCGAGGAACTTGAGAAACAAAACGAGATTTACAAAGGTTATTTTGACAGGCTTATTAACCTTTATGGAGATCCTGGTTATTTATCATCCATTAGTGAATTCGTGGTAAAAAACTACCATGATAAGGAAGTCGTTGCCTTATCTGAATTGGTTGGAAATGAAAGCCACCCCTTTTTGCGTTGGCTTCGCGGCTTAAAACCTCTCTTTCCTGGAAACTCTTGAAAGTGTAAAGGAAAAATTTTATGGCTCAGCTACGGTGCCCAACATGCGATAGAGAGATCTCTTCCTGGGAACCCGTGTGCGGAAACTGCGGAACAAGGCAAAAAAAAGAAGGTGCCGACACAAAGAATTGCCCATTCTGCCGTGAGGTGATTCCCGCAACCGCGAAAATTTGTGGAATTTGCAACACTAATCTGGAAAATCCATTCCCGGCTCTTGTTGCTAAATCTCCGAAAAACCCGATTTTTTCATGCTTTGAATCGGCCGCGCGAATTTTCATCGCCGTTTTTGCAATTCTTTTCTTAATTGGGGTAATTGCAGGAATTATGGAGGGCGTATCGCATGGAGGCAAGAAGGAACATGCAAGAAAGAAACATTGTTACGCAAATATGCGAGTCCTTCTTGGCGCGGTTGAAATGTACAACATGGACAGTTCTATACTCATGACCGATCTGGATGAAAAAATACTTGTCGAAAAAGGATATTTAAAAAGCGACCCAAACTGCCCGGAATCCGGAAACCGCTATGTCGGTTCGCGTTTGGAAAAGGACGGAAAGATAATCTGCGTGGGGGGAACCAAAGCTCATGGAACAGTGGATTAGAAAAAAGCGCCGGTTATGCAACCCCGGAAAATTCCTTGGATTTAAATTTTCGTATCCAACCAAATGGATCTTCGATTTCACCATATTGTAATGAAAGCAAAAAATTATACAATTTTAGACTGATCGTACCAACTTTTCCGTTATTTATTATGTTGTCGGTATATTTGTATTTTAAATTTCCTACCGGTGAAATGCTTGCGGCTGTCCCGCTCCCAAAAACCTCCATAATTTCTCCGGAATTAATTCCTTTAACGACTTCGTCGATCGATATTTCTCGTTCCTCGGTTTTAAAACCTAAATGTTTTCCCAGGGTAAGAACGCTATCTCTTGTAATTCCGGGAAGTATGCTTCCGTTGAGGCGGGGAGTAACTAGAACGTCTTTGTAAACGAAAAAAATGTTCATCGCTCCAACTTCCTCGACAAAACGATGGTGGAGGCCGTCTAGCCAAAGAACCTGGGAACAGCCGACTTTCAACGCCTCTTGGCCGGCGAGCAAACTTGCGGCATAATTCGCGCCGGTTTTTGCTTCTCCGATGCCTCCTTTTACCGCCCGGGTTAAATTTTCCGTGACGAAAAGACTTATTGGGTTGAAGCCCTCGGGATAGTACTGTCCAACGGGGCTGAGAATCACGCAAAAAATGTAGTTGGAAGATGCTCGAACCCCAAGTTTTGTATCAGTAGCGAACATGAAGGGCCGGATATAGAGAGAAGTTCCGCGAACGTTCGGAACCCATCGTTCCTCAAGACTGATCAAGGTTTCAATACTTTCAAGGAAATCTTCTTCGGGAACGGTAGGCATGCACATTCTTTTCGCGGAACGGTTAAACCTTTTCGCGTTTTCTTCCGGACGAAAAAAATTAATTGACCCATCGCAAGCGCGAAAGGCTTTCAAGCCTTCGAAAATTTCTTGGCCATAATGCAAAACGATGGTCGAAGGAGTCAATTGAAAAGGGGAATTTTTCTTAATCTCGGGATTTTGCCAACCCGTTGAAGAATTATATACCATGGTAAACATGCGATCGGTAAAAAGTTCGCAAAATCGCAGTTTATTAGGATCGGAATATAAAGGTTTAATTTCAGAATCATCCAACGGAAATACGGCAATTTTCATGTCTTATTCCTTTCCATGGGGGAGGAAAAAACCGATTTCCCCAATTTTTTTTCTAGAAGTCAATTATATCTCCATTAAGAATAACAACGCAAGTTTAAGAAGCGCTGACCCAGGGAAGGCGTGACCAGCAATTTTCGGGCAAAGGTAATCTCCTTCCGAATTAGCATTGACAAGAAAAAAAATGGAGCAAAAAACAACACCTAATGCAAAAGAGGACATTTCTAAATAGTGTTGACACAAGGATTTATGAGTTGCGTATTATTCGGAGGTCGCGAGGGCGACCGACCGCGGGATTGAGATACGCGAATTTATTTCGCGTGTCGAAGGGGGGCGTCGTGCAACAGGCGCGAGCCCCCTTTAACTAAAATGGGTTACACAAAGTCCCCAAAAATGCTTGACTCAAAAATAAACATAGTTTACAATGCGGAATACGTCTCAACTACGTTCCGTAAATCTGTCGGAGGTAATGATCCATGACCCTGGTTTCAATGAAAAACCTGTTGGAAGCCGGTGTACATTTTGGGCACCAAACTCGCAGGTGGAATCCAAAAATGTCCAAATACATTTTCACAAGTCGAAATGGGATCTACATTATCGACCTTCAAAAAACTACAAAGTTGCTTGATGAAGCTTGCGACTTCGTAAAAAGCGTTGTCAGGGAAGGGAAACCTGTTCTCATGGTGTCCACCAAAAGACAAGCCCAAGATATTATTAAATCCGAAGCGGAAAGATGCGGAATGTATTTCGTGAATTATCGGTGGCTTGGTGGAATGCTCACCAACTATAATACCATTGAGAAGCGCATTCAGTATCTTAAAGAGCTCGACCGACTAATTGATTCGGGCGATATCGAAAAGTATCCAAGAAAAGAAGGTTCCCGAATGCGAAAAGAACGTGACAAATTAGAGCGTTCACTCGGGGGAATAAAAGATCTGAAAGGCATGCCTGGAGCGATTTTCATTATTGATCCCCGAAAAGAAGCCATCGCCATTGCCGAAGCCAGAAAGATGGGAATTCCTGTGGTTGCCGTGGTTGATACAAACTGTGACCCTGATGAAATTGATTATGTTATTCCCGGCAATGATGATGCAATTCGCGCGGTAAAGCTGTTGACCGGTATTATTGCGGATTCTATCCTGGAAGCCCTTGAAGGTAAGCCTTTTAGCGAGGTGGCCGCCGCCGCTTCCGATGCGGCGGAAATGAGGGAAGCCGTCGCCCAGGTTCCTGAACCAGCCGCGCCTCCTGAAAAAGAAGCTGTCGCCGAAGAGGAAGAAAAATTGGTTATTGAATAGAACAACTTTTTGCTTCGAATTTCAATCTAAACTTTTTTGGGGTTAATTTCAAAAAATAAAGGTGGTCTGCAATGACGACTATTAGCGCGAAAATGGTAAGCGAACTCAGGGAGAAAACCGGCGCGGGCATGATGAAATGTAAAGAAGCCTTGTCCGTTTGCCAAGGGAATTTCGAAGAAGCAATCGATTACTTAAGAAAGAAGGGAATGGCTTCCGCCGATAGCAAATCTTCCCGCACCACATCTCAAGGTCTTGTGGTTACGGCGGTTTCCCAAGACGGTTCTTGCGCAGCAATGCTTGAGCTAAACTGCGAGACCGATTTTGTTGCCCGGACCGATGATTTTAAGCATTTTTCCCGAGATTTGGTTGAATGCGTTCTAAATAATCCAGATGTTTCGAATGTTCCAAATTTGGAAACCATGCGTCTTCCATCAAATCACACGGTAGAAGAAGAGCGAAAAGCCCTCATATCCAAGATCGGCGAAAATGTCACAATAAATAGATTTGAGCTCTTTAAGATCCCCCTAGGAAAATATGGAGTTTTTGACACTTATATTCACGGCGATGGAAACTTGGGGGTAGTTACCCTTGCTGAATGTACCAGCGCCCGAGGGGCCATTCATGACGATCTTCGCCAATTCGCTCATGACGTTTCCTTGCAAGTCGCAGCCATGAAACCAAAATGCATAAATCGTGGGGATATCTCGTCTGAAGTTCTTAACCGCGAAAAAGAAATTCTTCGAGGCCAACTTAAAGAAGATCCTAAAAACGCCAATAAGCCGGAAGAAATTTTGCGTAAAATTATTGACGGAAGGCTCGACAAGTTTTTCATAGAATCCTGTCTCATGGATCAAGCTTTCATCAAGGATGACACAAAAAATATTGCCACCGTAGCTGACGAACTCGAGCAAAAACTGGGTGGACGAGTTAGCGTTTCCCTATTTCGACGATGGGTGGTCGGCGAGAAAGCATCTCCTACTTCGGCATAACCTGCGGGTTGTGGCGAACCTTTGACCATGTTTTCTCCAAAATCTACTTTAAAACCTTCTTCTTTTGTTTTCCGAAGACCCCTTTTAAAGTTAAGCGGCGAGGTTCTAGGCGGAGAAGAAGGTGCCGGTTTCCATGAGCCCGTCTTGGAGTCCTTGGCGGAAACGATTTCCAATCTTGTTGTCCAAGGTATTTCTCCGTCTATTGTACTTGGGGGAGGAAATTTTTTTCGGGGAGCCCGAGGCCATTTAAAATCTCTAAAACGCCACCATGGAGATTTTATTGGGATGCTTGCAACCATTATGAATGCAGTTTGTTTTTCTGACTATCTTTTAGCTTCGGGCGTAAAAAACACCGTATTTTCAGCCATGGAGATTCCGAAGGTTTGCTCCTCATACCAAATTGATAAAGCGATCGGTCAAATTGAAGATAAATCGGTTTGCCTATTTGCAGGCGGGTCAGGAAACCCCTTCTTCAGCACCGATACTGCCGCCGCTCTTCGAGCAATTGAAACAAACTGCGACGTACTGATAAAAGTTACGAAGGTTGATGGAGTTTATGATTCCGACCCTATTTCCAATCCGAAGGCAAAAAAATTTCAAAAGATTAGTTACGGAGAAGTCCTAAAAAGAGGGTTGGGAGTAATGGATTTAGCGGCCATTGCCCTATGCCGGGAAAATAAAATGCCTCTTTTGGTGCTGTCCATGATGGAAAAAAATGCGATTTTAAAAGCCTGTCAAGGTAAACCTATTGGTACAAGGGTAGTGGAAGATTAGGTTTTTTGTAAGCTGTAAGCTGTAAGCTAAAAGCTAAAAGCACTGAGTAATGCGGTTAAGAATGCAAAGAAATTTGAAATGTTGAAGTGTTCTCAAAGTTTGACATTTATGGAAGTGGTGTGGTGGGTAAAGAATTTCCTAGGTTTTTTGATACATGCTGAGAAGGTGTGAAAAAATTGATTTTCCAAAAAATAGACCGGCCATTGATGCGGGTTTCAGAGGTTGAAAAGTGCAATTTAGGGTATTTTTTCACAGCTTCTGATAGCTGAAGGCTTACGGTTTCTTTGAACTTTCTTCCCGCCTCTTTACGGCTCTTGTTATTTTATCTTGTATCCACTCCGTTATTCGGGGTAAACTGAAAATAGATTGCGAAAGCGTTTGCAAAAAATTTTACCGAATCGAAAGCTAGAAGGAGGGCTAACCGATGGGAACGAACAACATTATTAAAGAAACCGATGAAAAAATGCAACAATCGTTGGAATTTCTCAAAAAGGAGTTTTCGGTAATGCGAACTTCTCGCGCCACTCCTTCACTCTTAGATCGGATAACCGTAAACTACTATGGTGCGGAAACCCCTCTTCAACATGTTGCCTCAATTTCTTCCCCTGACCCAAAATCGATAATAATTCAACCATGGGAGAAAAATCTCCTTGGAGAAATCGAAAAATCAATTCAAAAATCAGATTTAGGTCTAAATCCGATTAACGACGGCCAGTTTATCCGGTTGCCGGTTCCCCCCTTAACCGAAGAAAGGCGCAATGATTTGGTAAAGAGTTGTAGAAAGAAATCTGAAGAGTTGCGCGTTGCAATAAGGAATCTTAGACGCGAAGCAAACGATACTTTGAAATCGCTTGAAAAAAAGGGTGAAATAACTCAAGATGAGCATAAAAAGGCGGCGGAAAGAACGCAAAAACTTACGGATGAGTACATTGAAAAAATTAACAAAGTTTTGGAATCTAAGGAACACGAGATTTTAGGGAAATAGGAGAAATAATGTTCCATATTACTGAGGAATGCGTCACTTGTGGAACTTGCCTTTCTTCATGCCCAATTAACGCGATTAAAGAGGGCGAACCTTTCGTAATTTCCGACCGGTGCAATGATTGCGGAACCTGCGCGGAAGTGTGCCCCGTTGAAGCTATTGTGAAAGTTTGAAGACCTGATTCCAAACCTTTCGCGAGAATCGGTATCACCAAAATCACCTGAGAGGGCGATTTGGCCGAAGTAAATCTCTTTTCTAGTTTTTTAAAAAAATTGGTTTCAAGTCAAATTGGAAAATATTTTACCAAGAAATCCCAATGACGGATGAAGAAAGAAACTCCCTGAAAGAGAACCTCGTGGAAGAGGTGCTTAATTCCGGCGTTCCCGAACATGTTGCCATGATTATGGATGGAAACGGCCGATGGGCAAAGGATCGGGGTTTTACCAGAATACGAGGGCATCAAGCCGGGGCTCGGAATGTTAAGCGTTTGGTACAACTTGCCGATGATTTGGGCATCCGGCATATTACTTTGTATGCGTTCTCAATTGAAAATTGGGCGCGTCCGTGGTTGGAAGTTTCCGCCCTAATGCGTTTGATCCTTGCTTATATTATCAGGGAAAGAAATGAGCTGCACAAAAAAGGAGTTCGATTTCGGTTCCTTGGAAGGATATCCGAGCTTTCTCCTAGAATAATTGAAGAGGCTCAAAGGTCTACCGAGCTAATGGCGAAGAACACGGGGATTACCTTAAACCTATGCATAAATTACGGCGGGAGAAGCGAAATCGTTGATGCGATCAAAAAAATTATCATTGTCGGAATTCCTCCTGAGAAAATAACTGAAGAAATCATTTCTCAATACCTCTACGTTCCCGATCTTCCGGATCCCGACCTGATTATTCGCACAAGCGGAGAAATGAGAATTAGTAACTTTCTACTTTGGCAGTGCGCCTATTCCGAACTGGTCATTTCGGCGAAATATTGGCCTGATTTCGACGAAATTGAATTCCTTAAATCACTTCGCGTTTTCCAGCTGCGCGAAAGACGTTTCGGGAAAACCAGCGAACAGATCATTTCAAGCGAGGGATAATGGTTTCTCGAATTCTTATTGCCCTTTTCGGAATTCCCCTTGTTTATTTTATTTTGATTTCTGGAAGCCTCTCAAGATTGATTTTTTTTATTACCGCCGGGTTTGTCGGACAGTATGAACTTTTCCGGATTATCGACGTAAACAAACCAAGCAAAAATTATTTAGTCGAATATTTTTTAGGCATATCAATCTTGCTGGCCGCAAATTACGGCGGCGAACGGGGGTTGCTATTAAGTTTGGCTTTTTCTCAACTAGTATTGGCGTGCGCGGAATTATTGCGCGGCGTAAATGGAGAAAATTGGCACCGGTTTTCCCATGGAGCCATGAGTTTGCTTTATTTGCAATTTTGCCTAGCCTTTTTTGTTATCCTGGGAAACAGACTTGAAGGGAAGGTGGTTTTTTCAATTTTTGTTTCAATTTGGGCGGTTGATACCGGGGCTTACATCATTGGCTCTCTCCTTGGAGGGCCGAAGCTTGCCCCCAAAATTAGCCCGAAGAAAACAATTTCCGGCGCGGTTGGCGGGGGGAGCTTGGGAATACTTTCGGTTTGGATGCTTAACAATATGGGAATTTTTCAACTTTCGACAAAGCGAATGTGGGGGCTGGCAATCGGTGTTTCCATTATTAGCCAGATTTCCGATTTGTTCGAATCTCTCTTGAAAAGAGAGGGACATGTAAAAGATTCCGGAGCAATTTTGGCCGGTCATGGCGGAATGCTCGATCGGCTTGATAGCATTCTTTTTATCGGGCCTTTTTCCTACCTTTTATTGGTAAAATAAGTTAATATTCTTAATAGTAGGTGTAGTTCTGAATGATACTTTCAATTATCTCGTTCCTAAAAGTTATTTTTTCAATTTGTTTTGTTCTCGGAAGCATTGCCCTATTGCACGAATTTGGCCATTACATCACCGCCAAACTTACCAACATACGGGTCATTGAATTCGCCATCGGATTTGGAAATCGTCTATTTAGGGTAAAGTGGGGGGAAACAATTTACTCTCTTAGGCCTTTTCCCCTTGGGGGTTTTGTTCGCCTTGCCGGAATGGACCCCGATGAAGAAGACCCAAAAAAGAATGTTCCCACGGGAAATGCAGAAAAACTTCCGGATCAACCTTCTTCAACGTTAGCGGAAAGTTCCCCTCCAACCGCCGTTGCGAAAGATTCCCCAAAAACCGAAGAAGATGAGGAAGAACCCAAAATTGATCCGAACGATCCAAGGGGTTTCCAGGTCAAGCCTGCTTGGGTGAAAATCGTCGTTTTAGCAGCCGGCTCGACCATGAACCTTGTGTGGGCGGCGATTTTGTTTATGCTAATTTACTCCTGGTCCGGGGGGCCGCTTTCTAACATAGCCGTTATGGGGGTAATGAATGATTCACCGGCCAAACTTGCCGGAATTAAAGCTGGGGACGTAGTTTCCGCAATAAATGGGCAAGTTCTTGTTGATTGGAATGATGGAATTAAAATGATTCAACAGAACGCAGGCAATGAAATAATCCTCCAGATTGAAAGAGACCATCAAATTCCTAAAGCCTCCTTTGGGGGAGCGCTCATTAATGGAGACTTCGCGATTAACAGGGGAACATATTTTTTACATAACCGAGAATCGTTGAAAATTCCTGTGGTCCCAAATGCCAACGGCAGGATCGGAATCAGTTTAATGTATAACAACTATGATTTTAAAGTCCTTCCGCTTGGAAAGGCTCTTCAAAAGGGCATAGAAACCACGTTGGGAATAATCGAGCAAATGTTGGACAGTATTTACAGAATGATTAAGCGCGAAAGCCCCGCGGATTTAGCCGGGCCTGTTAAAATCATACAAATTATTAAAGAACATTCGCAAAAAACCATTTTCGATCTTTTTTACTTAACGGCTCAACTTTCCCTCAACATAGGCATAATTAATTTGTTTCCCTTCCCGGTTCTTGACGGGGGACGGATAGTTTTTGTGGTTCTTGAACTCTTCTTTTCCTTCATTGCTTTCTTGACTGGCTTGCGCTTTACAATCGCAACAAAGATCGAAGAAGGAATCCATTTCGTCGGAATGCTGTTTTTGCTTTTACTTCTTGTGATGGTTACATACAAGGAAATACTCAGCTTTTTCTGATGGCAACCATTTAGTTTAAGAGTCGCGCTCCGGTTGCATGCGGATTTTAGAGGTTCGGGGATTAAAGGCTTAAAAGATTTTCCCTGAAAAGTTCAGCGGCTAAAGGATCTAACCACCACTCCACGCAGCGTGTACGACATAATTTATTCGCGGGAACATTTTCATCCAATAAAAGAGTTTTTTCTAGAATTTTTGACTTTCTTGAACCTGTCGCGAAAACCGCAACCTTTTTTGCTGCAATCAGCACCGGAAAAGTGAGGGAATACCTAATCGCCTTGAGGGAATCCACCCAAAAATGATTGAAAACTCTTTGTTTTTGTTCCTGCGACTCCAAGTCAATCTCCGGAAACAGAGAAGCGACATGTCCATCTTCACCTATTCCCAAGAGAACCAAATCGAACTCCGGAGTTTTCCCGTCAACACTCCTTGACAAATTGGCCCTTATGGTATTCTCATATTCTTGTACAATAATCGAGGGGTTTTTCAAGAAAACCGGAACCGGAAAGAAAAAATCATCGGAAAGAGCGGCTTTCTGAAATAGAGTCTCCCTGATCATCTTTTGATTGCTGTCTTTGTGATCTGGAGGAACATTTCGTTCGTCAGTTTGGAACCATCTGAAAGCTGAGAATGACTGCTTATCCGGCAAAAACAATTCAGAAAGGCGGGCGTAAATTTCCTTTGGAGTGACCCCGCCGGATAGGGCAATACTTGGGTTGGTTTTTACTTTCAAACAAGCTAGAAGCTCGGACTTAATTCTTTCCGCTGCCTGAGAAGGAAAACTTTCCTGAGAGCGAGAAACTCTGATTTGCCCATGAATAATTGGTGATGTTTTCATAAAATGCCAATCTCATTTCTTTCTGTCTTTTAAAGGAAACCAAGAGTGACCCGTCTCCTGGATAAGTTTAACGGCTTTTTCGGGGCCATCGCTTCCTGCCGGGTATGAGGATAATGTTTTTATACCCTCCGCTTGCCAAGCCTCGATAATCGGGTCTATGAACTCCCATGCGGCCTCAATTTCATCGTTTCGAAGAAAAAGGCTTGTCTCTCCGTGGAGCGCATCAAGTAGTAACCTTTCATATGCGTCAGGTCTATAGGACCCAAAAGATTTTTGGTAAGAAAAATCCATATCTACCGAAGAAAGCTTTAATGTCATCCCAGGCAACTTTGATTGAAGTGTTAAATAAATCCCTTCATCGGGCTGCACACGCAGAATTAAAACGTTCGGTCGAGGTTTCCCAGCCTCAAAGGGAAAAACAATGTGCGGAACAGATTTAAAAGTAATTGCAACCTCGGTTACGCTCGTTGAAAGCCTTTTTCCCGCTCTAAGGTAAAATGGAACTCCGGACCAACGCCAAGAATCGATAAAAACTTTAAGCGCCACATAGGTTTCCGTCACAGAGCTTTCAGCTACTCCAGGTTCCTCAAGGTATGCTTTGATTTCACGATTTTGGGAAGAAGAATGGCCATACTGGGCCCTAACCGTATCATGGCTGATTTTTTCGTAATTTATCTTACGAAGGGATTGCAGGACTTTGAATTTCTCAACTTTAAGGGCGTCTGGAGAAGAGTTTACCGGCGGTTCCATGGCAATTAAACAAAGAACCTGCAGAAGGTGATTTTGAACCACGTCACGGAGAATTCCATTTTGATCGAAATAAATGGCGCGAGAACCAATGCCAATTTCCTCAGCAAAGCTAATTTGAACATTATCGATGAATGCCCTATTCCAAATAGGCTCGAAAAGGGTATTTGCAAATCTCATAACCATGATATTTTGAACGGCTTCTTTTCCGAGGTAATGATCGATTCGAAGAATTTGATCTTCCGCAAGTATTTCCTTGAGAAGCGAGTTTAAGTTTTTCGCCGATTGCAGGTTCCAGCCAAAGGGTTTTTCGATTATTACGCGCGAAGGGCAAAAGTCATCCTTAGAATTTCTTAATAGGGGAGCTAATAGCGAAAGAATAGGCGGGAATTGGTCGGGGGGAACCGCAAGATAAAATAGGCGAACCGGAGCGGCCCCTGCCCCTTCAATCATGGAAATGGCTTTAGAAAGCGCTTCGCCGGAGTCGGGCTCTTCGGATTGAGATTTAACGTAGTGTATTCTAGAAGCTAAATCTCCAAATCCCTTTGAAAAAAGCGGGTCGGAAGCAAGGTTGTTCCTAAAAAATTCCTTAAATTGGTTTATTAACTCAGTTTCTTGAAAATCTCTTCGACCGGAAAGAATCAAGTGAAGCTCTTCCGGAAGAAAGTTCATTGCTTGAAGCCTTGAAAGTGCCGGAATTAACTTTCGTTTCGTTAAATCCCCGGTTCCTCCAAAAATGATCATTGAAGATGTGCATTTCGGTTTTTGTCTCGTATTCATTTGTTATAAAGATAACTTTCTTCGGCTCAAATTTCAATTAACCGAAATTCTGCGGGGGACTCAAAATCTTTTCCCCTATTCTTTACGTTGACACCTTCCATTAAATAACTATAATTATAAAGCTTGCGGTTTGTTTTTCCGCCAAATCAAGACATCTAAAATCTTACCAAGTCAAAGTCCTAAAACAGTTGACGAAAAACGAGAAGTGAAGCATGCTGCATAAGTACAAGTCCTTGACGATGCCTCTGTTAATCAGTGAAAGAAAATTTTCGGTAAAGTTTCTAAATGTCTTGGCAGGGATGGTGGTTATTTTTTCAATTTTTCTTTCGATAACCCTCATGGCAAATCCTTTGGCCCAACCCTCGCAAATTCAGAGTGATTTAAAGAATCTTCTTTCGGGGTCAACA
>JACPTH010000065.1:0-2594 GCA_016192885.1 bacterium
AATGGTGCCTACTCCAAGAATCCCCGAAGCTAACCAAATGAAGGATTTTTGTCCTAAATCATGTTTTTGAAAGAAGCTAGTTCGGTTTGTCCAAGAAAGAGCAAGAATAGAAAAAGTCGGCAAGATCCCCCCCAGCAAATATATTCCAAGCCCGGAAATATTGTCCCAAGCGTTTTGAACGGCATGAGAAAACGAATGGAAACAATGAGGGTTCGTATTACCAAAACCCAAATGTACTTGATCTTCCCAAACCCATTCATAAGCGGTTATGAATGGAGACCCGCTTACCAAGTAATTATAGGAAAAATGGAACCCGGAGGAGACAATCCAGCCTGCGAGCATCGAAAGAAGACACAAGAAACTTACTTTTTCACGCAATTCGGAAAACAGCAAGAAACCTCCGAAGATAAAAAAAACCAGTAAACCCTCAAGAGGTCTCACCATCGGAATAAACCCAACGATAATACCGGTTAAAAAACCCCATAAAATATAGGAGCCTCTATTTTTCCCCGAAGAATGCAAATGCCGAACTTTTTGAAGAGCGTATAAAACCGTTAAAAATAAGGCTAACACGCTAACATGATTCATGTAACTTGCGGATTCCAGGATGAGAAACGGGCTGCTTGCGCCGAGAATTAAGGAAAATTTCCCGCTGGTTTCGTCAAAGAAATCTTTGGCTAGCTTGGATAACAAAGTTAAAATCAGAAATCCCAAGAAAGTATTTACCGCCCAGGGTAATTGTACAATGTGTCCTACCGCAAGGAAAAGAGACCACCCGGGAGTGTACTGCGTGATTAGAATACCGTCCTTTGTCGCCGAAAATGGAACCCTTTGCCCTTCAGGCGCCGGGTTCGGGGTTGAGAATAATTTTCCTCCTGCGAAAATCCTTGCCTGCCAATCTTGAGCTATTTCATCGACTACATGGGGTACCCCTCCAAGTGTTCCCAAAGAAATGATAGAGACTTGAACCCCGAAAACGAGAATTGCCCCAACAAAAAGCCGGTTAAATGAAACTCCGAAGATAAAACTTATGAATCTCTCTCCCAAAGATTCCAACCATGCAATAGGGTGGATAAAAACCAAAAAAACGAAAGAAAGCGCGGCAACATTCCTCATCACTCCAAGAACCATTACAGGCATAATTCCGAAAGGCACCAGGTAATTGATGTTGTCGCCATAGGAACCAGGGAAGAATATGGAAAGACCGATTATCGAAAAAGCGGTTAAACTTCCAACCTTTTGAAAAATGGTCTTTATTCCTTGAACAAAACCTGGAAGTACAAATAAAAGGTAGGTAGAAAGTAAAAATAGAAGAAGAAATGAAATGTAATAAGGCCAATCAGAAAAGCCATGAATCTCTTGGAAAACCTTGGATACTTCCCCATAATGAAAAGAACAAAGAACATTTAGGACATCAAGCAAAACGGTGAAAAACAGACAGAAAAAAAATTGAACAAAGACCATCGAAAACCTACTTACAACTAATTTTTTAATGTTAACTTCAAAACTTCCATACCAAATGCCGGAACAAGATACTTTGGCGGACTTTCGCACTTTTTTGTTTGGGTTTTGCGGAATTCGCTCCAAGACTTCGTTACTCTAACTCGAAATGATAACTTCCAGCTCATCTCCAAGCTTTTGCCAAAACCCTTCGGGGTACCCCTTCGAATCGCCAAACATGGCGATCTTCGGGGTGCCTGTGCCGGCCGCGACCATCCTTCCTGGATGGCCATGGCAAGCCTTGGGATTCGCTTGCAGATCATTTCGGTCAGCTCCACTAATGTCTTTCCGCGAAAACCGCAAACCCTTCTTTGAAAAAAGTGCGAAAGTTCACTAAAAGCTTTCGGAGTGAAAAAAATTTTTCATTAAATCCCCCAAATTACTTTCAAATTCACATTTTGTGGATTCAGGAAAATTCTTCCATCAAATAAGAAACATCTTTGCAGGCGTAATTGAATCCCAAAATTTTCTACTTTTAGTCACTAATCTAAATCACCCGAATTATATGAAATTTTTTTTTTCATTTTAAAACAATGGTTTCATTTCTATTTGGAATGAGTTTCCTGAAACGAAAATCACCAATAATCCAGCAAAGCAGGTTTAGGTAGCCATCACTCTTGTTATTTTTTCGGGGCTGATTTAAACTTAATATAAAGAAAAATTGAAAGGCTGTGAAGAATTTTAAAGTGATCCAAAAAATATATTCAGAATCCCCCAAGGCGCCCCTATTCAGTTTCCCCAAAAAGGGGACCGCGATCGTAATTGCTTTGTTTTTTGCCTTCTGTTTAATGATCGCCGCTCTTAGCCTTTTTAAGTCAAGTCGAAATGTAGTTGCGCGCAATAGGGTGAGTCTTCAATCACAACAAGCCTTTTTTGCCGCGCGCGCAGCACTCCAACATTTTTTGTTGAAAGCAAAATTGTTTCCTACAGAGCTATATGATGCCGTCGAATTTACCCAGGGCAAGAATCCGTTGTTCGATTTTTCCGAGTTCTCCTCTTCGGCTCCGGGATTTCAAAAATTCGGGGATGCCTGGATAAATGACAAGGATCCGAAAGATGTGAATAAATGCATCAAATACTATTATTTTCCGATA
>JACPTH010000065.1:2600-5916 GCA_016192885.1 bacterium
ATGCGCCTAACTCCCTAATCAAGCTTGGAAGTTTTTACAACCCATCTTACAGGTTCCTTGGGGGCGAAAAGGTCCCCGGGCGCGAATTTACGGCCAGAAAATTAACTACCGAAAAGGGCGATAAATTCCTCAGTTATTACATCCTGGATTGCGCTAATAAAGTTGAAAAGAATAAAACCATTCGAATCGCCCAACCCAAATTGGTTACTGACCGTTCAAAAAAGGTTAAAACAGCGAAAGATTTTCATGTGGCCTGCGGAGGAAGTTATCCTAATGATAATGAGTTTGATAATGATTTCCCATACACAATGTCTTATGAGGTAAAAAAAATTGAGATTCAAGCGATGAAAGAGTTGCGGCGTTACAATGAAGAAGCGATTTTAATTCAGGTAGTAGGAAACATCGAAGATTTTCAAGGCAAGAAATACAGTCAACTTCAGGAAAAGGTACAGAAAATAGTTCGCACGGGAACGCCACAGTAAAAATTACCGAAAGCCTGAAAAACATGAAAATAGACCCGATCGATTTTTTCAGAAGGAAAAAGCGAATTAAAAGAATTAAGATGATTCCAAGTAGCGCCTTTACCTTGGTGGAGGTTATGATGGCCGCCGCAATTCTTGGGGTTTTTTTAATGGTTTCCTATAAGCTTTTTATTGGAGGGCAGAAAACTGCGACAAAGGCCGCATGGACCAATTTTGCCGTTGATAGACTCCGAAATGCCACGCAACTTATCAATCAGGAGTTGAAAAAGGCAACTTTCCCCACAACTCTTTTAACCGACGCCGTCAAAGATCCAAGTAACGTAAAAGACCTAAATTTTGGAAAAGAATATTTTGTAAAAATCCATCCAAATTCCGATAATGATAATGGGGGAAAATTTGAAGCTTCGGAGATCCCGGATAATAGTGAAAAAATTGTTATGAAATGGGTAATTTGCGAGCCAGAAAGGCCCCCACAACCTGGCAAAATGCAAAAAAAGGAAATGGTTTTTATTCCGGTAAAAAACACTCTTGTAAAGGTCGGGCAACTTCGAGTTCGTTCCAGATCTTATACCTATGATACTACCGGTTTACCTAATTATGTTGAGTCAGTTCCCGCGTTTAAACCGACTGAGATTCAAAAATCCTTCACGGATACTCAACTTTTGGATGACGTTCAATGGATCCGTTTTAATATTCCGGAATTTAGCAAAGACCCCCAGAGAATAAAAATCGAATTTCATTGCCAATGCCCCCAAGATCCAAAAACCTTTAAAGATAATTTTACCACCATTACTCCCAATACTGGGGTTTCCGCATTAGAATGATAATTGTCTTTTTTCATTAGAAACAATGGCTAAACAATGGAATCAACTTGAGCGGCTTGATCATAAGGCGCTAAAGAAGCTTCAAGTAGAGCGCGAAAAGCAGGCGCTCACCCAAAAAGCTTCAGCGGAAAAGAAGCGTATCGCTATCATCGCGGGCGCCGTCGTATTTTGCCTAATTTGCGCAATCGCCTTTTTTGTGGTAATACGAAATCGTTCCGCAAGAAACAAGTTTAATGAAGAAAGAGCGGAGCTTTATAAGTCGATCGTTGTTGAAGCAACAGGGAAAACCCTAGCCCGATCGCTAGGAGACTGGGAAAAAGTCGCCAAGGGCTTTGTGTTCACCGAGGACTACTCTTTTAAAAATGAAAAGGATGGCTTTCTTGTTGTTGAGCTTCAATGGAAAAATCTTTTGAAGCTTCATAAAAACTCCGAATTACTTGTTCAGCGTCCCACGCTCGACGAAAAGGAAAACAAAGTAAACAAGGAAAATGCTTCTCTTGTAAAAGGTGAGGTAACTGTTTCTGTCGCGCTTGATGGTCGGGATCTTTTGGAAGTTGAAGCGGGCGGCGTTGTGGCATTGGGGGCTTCCGGATTGTATAAAGTTTTATTTGATAACGCAAAAGGAACGGGAGAAATTGTGGTTAAAAACGGGTTGGTTGAAGTTTACGGGAAAAGCAATCCAAATAAACGCGTAAAAGTATCCGGATTCTACAAAGTTATTTTTAAAAATGGGCAAATTTCTGGGCCCCCAACGCAAGCCAGCGTTATTCAATATGATTGGCGATAAAACTTGAAAACATTCAGTTGAGCGGCTTCTGAACGCTTAACTTTTTCTCCAATGATTCGTATAATAAAAGCCCGAGTACATAATTTAAAAAACCTTTCTGTTTCCATTCCTCGGGGAACCCTTACCGTAATTACGGGCGTTTCCGGCTCGGGGAAATCTTCGCTTGCCTTTGATACCATTCATGCCGAAGGCCAGAGGCGTTACATTGAGTCCTTGTCAACTTATGCCCGACAATTTCTTCAACAAATGGAAAAACCTGACGTTGAATCGATCGAAGGGTTATCGCCAACCATTGCCATTGAGCAAAAATCAACTTCGCGAAATCCGCGATCTACGGTGGGTACCATTACTGAAATCTATGATTACTTTCGCCTTTTGTTCGCTGCAATTGGAAAGCCCCATTGCCCCAAATGCAATTCGGCGGTAACTTGCAGTACCCCGCAACAAATTGTCGAAAGACTTTTGCAATTTCCCGTTTGTACCAAATTATCCATTCTTTCCCCGGTTGTTCGTGGGCGAAAGGGGGAATACCTTAAGCTGTTCGATGAGTTTAAGAAAGAAGGATTTTCTCGGATTCGCATTGATGGGGTTTTGTATTCGCTTGACGATGAATTGCCGCACCTTGATCCCAAAAAGAAACATCAAATTGAGCTTGTTATAGATCGTTTAATTCTATCAGATGAAATTGAGAAGAGCCGGTTGACGGATGACGTTGAGTTGGCTTTAAAACTTTCGGAGGGATTTGTTTCGGCCATTCTTGAAAAAGAAAAAGGCGCAGCCCAAGAAGAAATCATTTTCAATGAAAGGCTTGGATGTCCGCGGTGCGAACAAAGTTTGCCTGAAATTAAACCCAGGCTTTTCTCTTTTAACGCTCCTTTCGGTGCGTGTCCCAAATGTTCCGGGTTAGGAATGCAGTTGATCGTTGACCCGGATCTTATTATTCCGGATCGCTCCTTGTCTCTAGCGGAGGGAGCTATTGCCGCCGTTGGAGCGGGCGAGGAAACCTTCCTCAGGCAAAGACTTGTAAGTCTGGCAAAGCACTTCAAATTCTCGCTTTCTACCCCAGTAAAAGAGCTTCCCCCAAAGATTGTTCAAATCATTTTGAATGGGTCCGGATGTAAAGAAATTGAGACCCTTTATGAAGGGAAAAAAATGCAGGCCATTTTTAAGAAACCTTTTGAGGGGCTTATTCCAACCATTGAACGTAGATTTAGAGAAACACA
>JACPTH010000119.1 GCA_016192885.1 bacterium
ACCGGCCTGAAAAATAAGGAGGCAAACAAATCCATAAACCTTTTCGACCGGAAATGAGCTTTTGTTAACTCTTTTCAAAACCCCGCAAACAAACAAGGAAAAACATTTGCAAATCTCTTTATGTTTACTACGCTTTTTCCAGCTCTTGCAGTACAGAAAAAAAGATTGATTTTTTTTCTGTAGATAAACCCTGAAAAATCATGTACAAAAAACCGGCAAATCCCTGGAAGAGGATTTGCCGGAATATCTCGAAAAATTAAATTACTTCGGTGTTTGACCGGTAATGCTTTGATACTCTTGGTAAGCCTTTAAATATGCTTTATGAGCGGATTCAATATTTTTGGCATCCCCGCCTTGCGTAGCATTTATGTATTCTTGATACGCCATTTTATAATTTGTCTCGGCTGATTTCATCAACTGGTTTGCCGAAGGTTCTTTTTTCTGGGAAACCGGAACCTCTTTTGACGCTACCGGAGTTCCAACCCCTGAAGGAGCCAAAGCCGCCCCTCCTCCGCCTCCCCTATTAACGTCAAATAAAACCCCTCCTGTTAATTCACGGTCTCCGCCGCGAATCAACTTCATCGCTATTCTTCCAAGAAACCCGCCTAACAAAAAGCCGCCAACCATTCCAAGAGCTCCCGGGCCTAAAGCCATTGCCCCAACGGCTCCTCCCCCAACAGTGGCCAAATTTTCCAGACTTCCTGTTGCATAACTGGTTATCATTCCTCCACCGCCTTAACGGGAGTGGGAATTGCTAAAAACAATGAAGTGATCATTGAAAAAACCAACATCGTGCTTAAAAAGCGCTGTTTCCGAAGGGTAATAGAAGCGATCATAAACTAGCCTCCATATAATAAATTCTATTTGAGATGGATCATTATTGAAATTAGTATATCAACCTAAATACCTAACCCGCAAGGCCGCGAATCAAGACAAAAAATATTATGCAGGTGGTGTTAAAAGCGAAGATTTATTTTGTGCGAAAATGGTCTTGTACTATCTCGGAAATTCTTTCGCCGTGAGTCAATGGAATTGAATGGCCCGCATTCTCCAAAAAAACGTTCTTAAAGCTTTTGATTTTTTCACCCAATCTATTCACCGTTTCCGTTGCGTCGCAAACCAGATCATTCTTTCCAGCAATTGAAAGAACCTGGATTTCAATATCTGAAAGCTTGCCTTCCAATTCGGCGGAAAAGGAAAGAAAATCATTTTTATCCGCGATGGTCGCCAAAAGACAATTTGGTGAAACCATCCATTTCAGGTATTCTTCAATTTCCTTCTCCGATAGCTTACTAGGAGAAAAAACGTTTTGAATGTGTTGTTGAATTTTTTTGGAGGCAAGAAGTGGAAGGGAAAATCGAATGAAAGATCCTATGATTGGTAGGTTCGCAATCTGTGGAATGGAGGAAGGTGATTCTCCCTGATCTTTTTTAAAAACAAATGGGGCCAAAAGAACAAGGTTCTTTACCTTTTTGGGAAACTGAAGAGAAATCCATAAAGAAAGAAAGCAACCCAAAGAATATCCAATAAGAGAAAAAGGACTACCGCACGTTTCCTCCATTAATTTCCCGTAAAACTCGATCTTTTTTGAAAAATCCTTGAACGCTTCGGGGAAGGGGTTTGTTCCGCCATGGCCGGGCCTATCTGGAACAATGCATCGGAACCCGTGTCGCCCAAATGGCTCCAGTAAATTTTTAAAATCATCGTTTGTTCCTGGATTTCCGTGGAGCATTAACACCGGTTCTCCTTGCCCAAAATCACGGAATTGGATTTTTGTTTGGTCGATAACTATTGTTTTGATCTCATTTTTCATTTGGCCTCCAATTTCACAGCAGGAATCCTCTTCTTCGGATGTCTCGAATTTGTCGGTATGTTGGATTGCGAGTATAACGAACCATTTTCGAGGAATTCTCGATGGAATCGCAAAAACCATGATCAACAATATGGTTGAGGCACTTTATTAGGGCCTTTGCCTCAAAAAAACTTGAGGTAAACGGAATGTCAATATAGGATTTCACGACGCTCACGTCAATTTCCTGGCGCGTCAAAATTACTCCATCATCCACGCGCTCATTCATTCGATGAATTGAAAAGCCTACCGGACGACCTTCAACCCAAGCCCAAAGATCACACATTGTTCCGCGGTTTTCAGGGAGAAGCCCATGATGAATGTTAATGCAGGCTAATTTTGGAAGCTCCAATACTTCTCGTTTGTAAATATTTCGAGTTCGGAGGTTCACCAACAAATCAGGGTTTAATTTTCGCAACACCGATATCGATCTCGGGTCGTTGATGTTTTCAAGCTTAAACACTGGAATTCCGAGGGAGCGGTACTGAGAGATCCTAGAATCGCGTAAAACTGATGAAAAAAAGTTCCGAAAAAGAGTGATTGCCACTCGCGGGCCACCGGCAACCAGAAGGCCCAAGATAGATTTGGCTAGAAGCTTGTTATCTGTTTTTAGCAGCATTAGGCCGGCGACGGAAATTTTTTCGGAAAGAACTCCCTTTTCGGAAATTGCTTTTAAAAGATGGAAATAGTTGTCCTTAACATAATTTACCGAGGATGTAATATAAACAACGTTCATTTGTTTGATTCAATCAATCATTGCTTAATGGTGAGGATTTCGCTCTACCAATAAAAGGGCCGCTTTGACGGCATCACGGGTGATTTTTCGATTTTGTGGATCGGAAGCAAAAGAATCCGGCGGGACATAAAGGTTATATTTGCTCATCACCCAATATTTAGGAGTTAAAGAATTAAGTGAGATTGCCGCAAGGTCAAGGACGCAATCTTGGCAATCACAAATTTTTCCCGCTTCAATGAGTTCCTTGATTTCTTCCAATACCAGGTCAACCCACATGTTTTCCAGACTGGAAAAATCATATTGGTTCAATGGTGGAACCTCAATATTTTTCATCGATTCAAACCCCGCGTTGAGTTGGATGAAAAATAATATCACAAACAATGAGTTGAATTGAACGGATGCCGTTAAAATCATTTAAGTCAATCGAGAAAACGATGTCGCAAAAACCGTCGCACAAAACCTCCGAGTCAAGGATGTGGCCAAGATTAAAACCTATCCCCATCAAGGATTGACCCGACGGTTTTTTGAATCTGATGCGAATATGGTTTTTCAAATCCCCCACTTTTTTCGCTTCGTAAAACGGAACTTTTGCGGCCATGAAAAGCGGTGGGGGATTATCAATTCCAAAAGGGGAAAATCGCAGTAAATCGGCTAACAACTCTTCGCTAATTTCCTCAATTCCAATTTGAGCGTCGATTTTCCACTCATCCTCTAGGTCTTGCTCGGAGATTTTATCGTTTGCATATTCTTTCAATCTTTTTCTGAAAAGTTCAATTTGTTTAGGAATGATGCTAATTCCGGCTGCGCTTACATGTCCCCCATATTTTTCGAGTAAATCTGAACAATGGTTAAGAACCGAGATAATATTGATGTTTTTAAACCCGCGAGCTGAGCCAAGAAATTTTCCGTGGTCCTCAAGCAGAACGATAACCGGACGGCAAAACTCTTGAACAAGTCTGGTGGCGACAATTCCTGTTACCCCTTGGTTGGGAATGGGGGCATTCACTAAAAGTATCTTTTCTTTTTGTACGTCATTTTGTTGAAAAAGAAACTCTTTGACCTGCCGAAGGCAATCCGTTGCAAGACGCTTTCGTTCGTTGTTTAATTCAAAAAGTTCATGAGCCAAGGATTGAGCTTTTGGGGGAAACTCAGTCACCAGAAGTTCAAGGGCTAGTTCAGCGCTTTTTAACCTTCCGGAGGAGTTTAAAATTGGCGCAATGCTCCAACTAACCTCCCGTTCGGTGATGGTTTTTTGTCTCCATCCAAGCTCCGTGAACATATTTTGCAATCCAAGCCTCTTCGTTTGGGTTATGAACTTCAGGCCCATTTGGACCAAAATTCGATTTTCCCCGGTGAGTGAAACCATATCGGCTATCGTTCCTATGGAAAGAATATCCAACGATCTTTTCCAAAGATTGTTTACGTCTTGTTCTAGGAATTCCAAAAACTTTAGGTACATTAAAATCAATTGCTTTGCTTTGGAAAAATTTTTTGGAATGCTTAAATCATGAGCGGTTTTGGATTTTTCTCCGTCTCCAATTTTAGGGGTGTGAGAAGCAATCAATTCGGAAAAAAAAATACATTTTTCGGTTTTTTCCCGAAGTTCAGGAATAATTTCAAAAACGGTTTTTTGTTCTTGTCGGTTCCAGAAAAGAAGTTTTGATTTTCCAACCATTTTGGAAGATAATTGTTTAATTGGAAAGAATCCGCCTCTCG
>JACPTH010000066.1 GCA_016192885.1 bacterium
AAAAAAAATGAAAAAGAAGAAAGAGGCAAACGAGCTTAAACTGAAATTTCATAAAATACATACTACCACAGAGACAGTATAAGGAAAAGGATGGGACAAAGGAAATCAGGAATTCTCACTATGCGTGCTGATGCCTACTTGAGAGCTATTTTGATTAACATAATATTTCGTTTCCAGGAAGTTCCAGTATGTCCCCCTTGGAAAAAGGGGGATTAAGGGGGGTTCTTTTAATCTCCCCTAACCCCTCTTTTTCAAAGAGGGGAAATATTTTTTCGAATGTCACATTTTTCCAACAAACGATTCTCTCATTAACATAAGCAAGTTGCTCCAATCCTGACAAATATTTTCTCAAAAGCCCCAAAAGATCGCATAGTGAGAATTGCTGCAAAGGAAATCGGTCAAAAAAGACATTTGGGCGATTAAAGAGATCTATGGAGATTTTCCTTTTCTTCGTCCAAGGTAGTACTTTTGTAAGCGATTTCAAGAAATTCCCTTTCAAATTTCATGAATACATCGGTCATCAAAGGATCAAAATGCTTTCCTCGATCATTTTGAATTATTTTAACCGCCTCCTCATGGCGGAAGGGCGGTTTATAAACGCGTCGGCTGATTAGCGCGTCATAAACGTCGCAAATAGCCATGATTCGACCTGAAAGAGGAATTCTATCTCCTTCCAAACCCTCGGGGTAACCGGATCCATTCCATTTTTCGTGATGTGAGTAAGTTATCTCTCGCGCGAATTGCAAAAATGAAGAAGTTTTGTCTAACGCCACGGTTAGTTCGCCTTTGCTGATTGTATCTCTTCCTATTGTCGTATGGGTTTTCATTATCTCGAATTCTTCGGGGCTTAACTTTCCGGGTTTCAATAGAATACGATCGCGAATTCCTACTTTCCCGATATCGTGTAATGGGGCTGATTTAGAAAGAAGTTCAACGGTTTCATTATCAAGAAAATGGTTAAAGGGTTCCAAATCTTGTAAATGGCGGGAAAAATTCAGGACGTAGAATTGGGTTCTCCTGATGTGGTCTCCGGTTTCGTTGTCCCGAGTTTCCGCAAGCGAGGATAAACAATAGATCGTGATATCACGAGTTTTTGAAAGTTCAATAGTTCGTTCCGCGACTTTTTCTTCAAGCTCTTTCTTTTGGTTAAACAATGCCAAATGGGTCTTTACGCGAGATATTACAATGGGGGGGCTGATGGGCTTGGTAATATAATCTACTCCTCCGACGTCAAACCCCATTTCTTCATTTGAGACTTCATCAATGGCGGTAACAAATATAACCGGGATTTTTCGCGTGACGGCGCTTTCCTTTAATTTTCGACACACCTCAAACCCGTTCATTTCGGGCATCATGATATCAAGCAGAATCATTTCAATGCCCTTGAATGTTTGGGCGATCTCCAAGGCTTTTTTCCCTGAGGTAGCCACTTGAACTGAGTAAAACGGCGATAAAACATTCCCCAGGATTTCAAGATTTTGGGGGATATCATCCACAATCAAAATGCAAGTTTTTTGAGTATCCATGGATTTTTTTTCTTCTTCTTTGTTCGGTTTTTTTATGAATTCTGAATTCGAAGGGTTTCATAAATTTTTTCTAAAATCAAGTATGCTTTTTCAAAGTCAAAGCGGTCAATGGTATTTTCCAATTCCTTGAAGTCTTCCTTGTACGCACAAGGTGGAATACAATTTTTTAGGGAAGAAAAACATTTAAACGCTTGAAAATCGTAATTTTGAAGGAGTTTCTTTAACTCCGAAATGATGGGAATCACGTTTGAAAGATTCAGCTCGGAAATTGCAATCAATCGGGTCATTTCGTTGGATTCAGCATAAGCTTTATTTTTCAAGGTCTCGATGGAGGAAAGAACTTTTTTTAACTCTTCTTGAAGCAAAGTCGCTTTCTCGCGCAGTAATCCGTGGTTTCCCTCAGAGATAGACTTCTCCAACTCCAGTGCGAGTTTTTGAATTCCTTGAGCTCCTATTGTTCCGGAAAGCCCTTTTAGGTCATGAACCATAAATTTTAGGCTATCCCAATCATTTCTCTGAAGCGCTTTTTGAAATTCTCGGGAATGAATTTTTTGCTCATCAAAAAAATTAAAAAGAAGTTTTCTATAATTTTCAAGATTTCCTCCCAGCCGGGAAAGCCCCTGGAAAGTATCGATTCCAGGAAGAGAAGGGAATTTATTTTTCGCCAAATCAATTCTTTCGGAACCAACGGTTGAGGGAATCGGTGTTTCTCCAAAGTTTGCCCAGCGATTAAGAGTTTCCAACAAAAGCGGCGGATCTATAGGTTTGGCGACATGGTCATTCATTCCGGCTTTTAAAGCTTTTTCTCGGTCTCCAAGCATGGCGTTTGCGGTCATGGCGATTATCGGGACTTCCCTTAAGTTTTCAATGGTTCTTATTTTGGAAACGGTTTCGTAACCGTCCATTTCGGGCATTTGAATATCCATTAGAATCGTGTCGTATGTGTGCTTTGAAACCGCCTTTAATGCTTCCTTTCCGTTATGCGCCTCGTCTACAAACGCCCCCGTTTTTTGAAGGATTTCTCGAGCAACTTCGCGATTAATTTGGTTATCTTCCACGAGGAGAATTCTTTTTCCGTATAAAGATGGTTTATTTTGAGGGTCAATTAAATTTTTGGTATTAGGGAAACCCACCGTCGCTTGGGCGGTAACAACTTTTCCAAATGGAATGGAAAAAGAGAAAATGCTTCCGAGTTGGGGTTTGCTTTTCAAGGAAATTTCTCCACCCATTAAACCCACGAGGCGTTTGCATATCGTCAGTCCAAGGCCCGTTCCGCCGAATTTACGCGCGGTCGAAAAATCAGCCTGAGAAAATGGCTTAAAGATTCGGGGAACTTCATCCTCGCTTATTCCTATGCCGGTATCCCTAACCGAAAATTTTAAGATAACGTTTTCGTTGTTCTCCGCCTGCATTTCAACGTTAACTTCGATTTCACCCTGTTGCGTAAACTTTAATGCATTATTTACCAAATTGTTCAAAATTTGACCCAATCTAAGAGGGTCCCCAAGCAGTGTTGAAGGGATTCTGGGGTCCGTCTTAATAAAAAGGTTCAAACCTTTATCTTTGGCTTTAAATGAAAAAAATGTAATGAGGTCATCAAGGTTTTTTTTAAAAGAGAATTCAATTTTTTCAAACACCATTCGGCCTGCTTCGATTTTGGAAACGTCAAGGATGTCGTTGATAATACCTAATAAAGACTGCATCGCGGATTCGATTTTCTTAATCAGTTCTCTTTGTTTTGGGGAAAGATCGGTTTGAAGGGCTAGGTAAACAATTCCAATAATTGCGTTCATAGGGGTTCGGATTTCATGGCTCATGTTTGCAAGAAAATCGCTCTTTGCGCGATTAGCTTGATCAGCGGTTTCCTTGGCTAAATTTAATTCTTCGGCGGTCTTTCGTTTTTCGGTAATATCCTCTTTAACACCTACGAAATGGGTAATTACCCTATCCGAATTCCGAACCGGCGAAATAAGAGCTTTTTCCCAATACAACTCGCCATTCTTCTTCTTATTAAGAAGTTCGCCGTACCATTCCTTTCCGGAAAGAATGGTATCCCATAGAGTTTTGTAGATTTGGATATCATGCTTTCCGCTCTTCAAAATTCGCGGATTTTTCCCGAAGGCTTCATCTTTTGAAAACCCGGTTAATTGTACAAATTTTGGATTCACATATTGAATAGAACCTTGAATGTCGGTTATGATGACGCTTGCAGGGCTTTCTTCCAAAGCGCGGGAGAGAATCCTAAGCTGATCCTCGGCTTTTTTCCGCTCGGTGATATCGCTTCCATAGAGATAAAATGCTTGATCCTCAGGATGGGGCGTGATGTTGAAAAGGAAAATTAGCTTTCCAATCGGTTCTTCGAATTGCTTTCTATCAGGACATTTTAACGACAGCGTTACGAACGGGGGGGCATTCCGAAAGATTTCCAAAAGATTTCGCCTTAAAAGGTTGGGACCGAGAAAAATCCTGGCGGCAGGATTAAACTCAAGAATTTCGCCGTCAAAACCGACTCGTAAAACCGGACCGGGGTTGTTTTCCATGAAGGCCGCCTGATGCTTTATTTGGTCAACGTGTTTTCTTTGTTCGGTAACATCCCGCATTATTCCCGCGAACATGGTTTTTGCGCCGAGCGAAAATTCTTTAATGTGCAATTCCGCGGGAAACAGTTCGCCGTTCTTTCTTTTTGCAAGGACTTCCCTTGTTTTTCCGAGCCAATCTGAACTCTTTGTTTGAAGGTATCTTTTTAAATATGCGTCGTGATTTGATTTATAGGGCTCGGGCATAATCATGTGGATGTTGTTTCCAAGCATTTCTTCGCAGGAAAATCCGAAAATCCCTTGTACGGAAGGGTTAACGTTCTCGATAATCCCATTCTGGTCAATAATTATTATCGCATCAGGAACCGCATTAAAAATTGCTTTAAGGCGGTTTTCTCCATCTTGAAGAAAAGAAGTTCGCTCTAAGGCAAGATTTTGGAGATCTATCCGATAGGTTTTAAGCTCATTTTCC
>JACPTH010000149.1 GCA_016192885.1 bacterium
AAGGAAGCTTTCCCCTCCAAAACCGCCACCAAATTCTTAACCATATGCGAAGCGCCTTTCTTGATTTTTTCGCTTATCGCGGAGTTGTCAAAAATGGAGCGAATCAAACCGCCGCGGCTGTCAAAGATGAAGGCGCCTTCGAGCAGTTCATCGGTTTTAAAAAAATCAAAAGGTTTCTCAAGAGTAAAACTAGCAATAGTATCCGGATTTCCAACCGAAGAATTTAGCTTGGATTCAATTGCGCCTTTTAAGGAATTCATTCCTTGGTCAATCCGAGTTAACTTCTCTTCAAGGAGGCGATGCGTTTTCCATTCGACCCTCATTGATGCGTTTTGAATGTATTCAACAGCTTTAGTAGAAAAAATAAAAAGCGTGGAAAGAATTATTCCCATTATTGAAATCGTAACGAGCGATTTTACCGACAAACTGACCATGCCTTGCGAAAAAAGTTTCCGAGCAAGAATCACCATAAGCGCGAACAGCAGAAACATCTCGGCATTCCGTGCCGTTGTTTTCTCGTTAAGGACTTCAAGAATTCGGGAATTAGGCGTTTTGGGTCTGGAAATTACTAAAGATACGTTGTCGTTGAATTTTCGAGTTTCCGAAAGAAGCGAGGAATTCATTGCGATTTTATCTGATTGTAAAATTGCGATTTTATAAATTCCCCGCAAAAATTTCTTAATTCTAGAGATATTTTGCTTTAACAATTTTTGCGAATCTTGATCGTATTCCCTAATTAGCATCATTACGTAAGCCGCGTTGTCGATGGATGAAGAGGCGGTTTCTTTGAGACGGCGGTTTGAAATTGGCCACCAACCGGCATAACGGAAGTTTTTTCCCGCGGGAAGAAGAGTTTTTGGAGCTTCCGCAAGCCTTTCGATAAGTCTTCTCTCTCCAAAAAAAAATTCCGAATTTCTTCTCGCATCGTTCGGGATTTTTTGCGTCTTTGTAATTGAAATTAGATTATTGATGACCTTTTCTGAAACCGCGACCAGGTCTCTTCTAAATCCTTTTGGGAATGTTCTTTTGCCTAATGGGTTGAAAAAGAACATTTCTACCGCTGTTTGCTGAAAAGGAATAAAAGTTTTGAACGCACTGTTTAGAGGGATTCCTGAGGCGTAATTCGAAAGCGATTTTCTCAAATTTGAGCTAAAATATGTTCCAGGGGAGCTTTCTCTGACTATTTTGGAGAGGATTTGCGACATTGTTTCGCGCTCATCGCTTTCCCAGGTTTTAAGGACGGATTCTGATGAGGCAAAGTGCCAGAAGTAAACCCCTAAGAAAGGAAAAGCCGATAAAAATAAGAACCCAAAGACGAGAATTAATTTTGACAATCCTGGAAGTTCGCCCTTTGAAAAAACATCCGATCCGACCTTCAAAAACCCGCTCCTCGTTAAGGAAGTTTCCCGAAAATCAGGGTATTTCTTAGACGGATTCCGTCCCTCAAGGAAAATTCCTTCTTTGGACCGATTGCTTTTAACTCCAAAACCACGTTTGAATCGGAAGATCTCGAAACAAGAAGCAATGGAATATCCCTTCCAAGTATTTCAACTTCATCCGGAATTTGGTGAATCTTCTTCGTAACATTTAGGCAAACAACTTGATTTTGCCTATTCACAAAAATCAGGCAAAGTTCGTTCGCCTGGGTTCTAAAAACAAGTTGAGTCGCTCCCAGCACCCCTTTCTTGGGATACAAAATACTTGTACCATACGAGATTTTTTCCGAAATGCGAGAATAACATACTCTGAGTTTGTGAAGAACATCAACATGTCTCATTCGGCCTTCGGACTGCCTCATCCAAAAAAATGAGCCCATAACTAAACCAATGAATAAGACAAAAACCGTTAAGTAAACGAGCAGCTCGACGAAAGTGGTGCCGATTTTTCCAAAAGTTGAGACTCTTGGGCATCTAGTTTGAGTTGTAAAATTCACTTCAATTCGGGAGAAATCACGGTTTGCAGAGAAAAAGAGTGGGTTATGGGGTTGCTCCATTCGGCGGAAATCTTTAAAAACTTTATGTTTGGGATTTCATCTCTCATCGAAAAAACAAAGCGGAACGGAACTTGAACTTGCCCGCCGGAGTTAGGCGCGGCATTGCTAATTCTTCCCTTGAGTTTTTCATAGAACGTCGGGTTTTCCAATACCCATTCGGTAATGTCAGTTTCGATTCCGGAGACCGGAAGAGTCTTCCCCTCTAAAAGCTGATCGATAAAATCATTCAATATTTCCTCACAGGCGGGCATAAAAAAAGCGAAATCAATGATTAGCGCCTCTTTTGGAAGATGCGATTCCGAGAAAATCTTTAAAGCCCCGCAAAATAAAAGCATAAAGAGTGAAAACCCGACTAATAATTCGATCAGGGAAAGCCCTTGACCCATCCTGCGGCATTCTTTGAAAAAAGCGGAATTACTTTTCATTGACTCACGGTTCTTTTTTTAACCCTAAAAGCGCTTCGCTTCTTGAAGTAAATGCTTGGGCATAATGAAAAATTCCGACGGAGTTAAAACTAAATTGGCAAACCGTGGAGAGCCCTGAGAATGCGAAATTTAGCTTACTATTCGAACCTTTCAATGAAACCAAATCTATCACCTCCGCAAGCCCCGTGGAATTAACTAGCGGAGCGAGCGAAAAATCAAGAAGAAAAAGGGTTTCACCGGCATTCACCTTTTCTTCGACTTTCAGGCGAAGCGATTTCCCGGCTTCTTTGTCGACATACCCTTTAACATTAAAAACATTGAGATTACCAATCTTCTCATGAGAAAACGAAAATGACATAATCATTGGCTCCAATCGTTTTTATCTCTCTCTATTTTTTCTTTACCTTTTCAAGGATTGAGACTTCAAATGCAATATACCCCAACGGGGTAGCCGTGAACGAAGAAACTTTTGCCCTCACCTGGTCGCCGGGCTGAAGAGCCGAGACTTCATCCGTCACCTTAATTTTATACCAACCGCCTTCGGATGTTTTTACTTTCCATTGCCGATTAAGGGGGTCGAATGACTCAAGAGTTCCGGTCATTATTTCTTTATAAGGCGGCTTTAGGGATTCCTTTGGGAAGAAAACAAAAGTTTTTCCAAGAACAGAACTTTTTTCACTTACACCTACCGATTCACGAAACAAGAGTAGGAACCCCACGAAAATTGCAAAAACGCTAAAGGCAAGGGCTCCGATTCCCAAAAAATTCGTCTTAGAAAAAAACTTCTTTAAGTAACCTTCTTGAATGCTGTAATGAATATCGCGAATATCTTGAAGAAATTTCTTGACCGTATCATTCGATTCTATTTTCAGCAAGGAACTTGATAAAGTTTCGCTCTCAGAAGCGCTTTTGAATTTTGAAATCTCTTTAAAATTAGACTCGCACTGGTAAAGGAGTTTTGTAAAAGCTTCCTTCTTTTCGTTAACTTTGGTTTGCAAAGACAACCTGCGCAAATCATCTAAAGTTTGTCTTTCCGGGTTCATCAGCAAAATCGTCCCCAAAGCTTCGATCAATTTACAATCGCTTGTACTTTGTAGCGTCGGGAAAATGATGTTTTTTGCGCTAAAGAAATCGACCTGCATTAGGCCAATAATAGCCGCATTTCTTGCCTTTAAATTGTGAGAATTTGAAATCCATGCTCTTATGCGTCGCAAGAATGCTTCTTTTTCAATACGCCTTAGATTTCTGATTGCCTGGGTGGCCACCATTTGCGAGGAGTTATTAGCCAACACCGCGAGGTGAGGAACCAATTTTCGAGGATAATTTGAAGAAAATACGTCCATGGTTTCAAGCAGAACATTTTCATCCGAGGAATCAAGAAACTTTTCGAGGAAACCCTCGATCCTTTCTTCGTTAAGGGAATGTTTCCTGACTAGGTGAAGAAATCTAAGAATATTCTCGTTTCTCATGTCGCTTTCCAAAAAGGAAAGTACCGCCGAGATATCTCTTTTTGAAATGCTTTCCTGCATTTCCCATTTTTTCCACTTTTCTTCAGAAAAATCGCTTTCTTTCCGGGAAGGTAAACCCGATGGGAGACTAGGAAGTGTCGGTGAAAAACCGCCTGGAACCCCGATTTTTTCTAGTCTCCGTTTTTCTTGCCTAAGGTACTTGTCTTGAATCTCCGTCTCCGAACCCTCTTCAATTCCGCTTAAGCTTAGCGCTTCCGCGGCCCATTTCATCGCCTTCCTTGAAAGATCCTTGACTTCATGGTTCCGTAAATTGAGTGACGCCAAGCGAGCTAAGAAGGAAGGGTCAGGATTGCTCTTAATAAGCATTTCCAAAGGAAGCAAAATTTCGACCGAGATTTTTTCGGTTTCAATGATTGAAAATAAAATATGGGAAATCTCTTCAAAAGGGAACGCGAACATAAGCCTTAAAGCGATGGCCTGATGTGAGGAATCGCAACTTGCTACGAATTCTTCCAGCAGTCTAAGAGCTTCGCTTGGGAAAATGGAATGAAGGGCTCTGATGGAGGCGATTCGGATTGCGCTCGACTGGTGCGTAAGCAAGATGGGAAGTTTGGAAAGACAGGTTTCCGGAGCGATTTTGACGAGAATTTGTAAAGCGCGAATCGCGATAAAAACATCCTTGCGTGATACAAGTTTTGAAAGAACCGAAATTATCGCTTGATTTTTGTAGAAGCTCTCATTCAAATCAAGCGCCTGAAAAACATGCTCGGGGTTTTGGGACTTGTTCAAAATTCCCAAAATAATTTTCGTAGCATCATCGGGCGCTCGCTTTTTTAAGGTATCGATGAAGTCAAAAAGGGAAGAGGGAGGCGATTTAAGATAGTTTTCCACGAACTCGTCGTCACGAAAAGCCTGAACGCGGTCATAAAGGGCGCATTTACACCCCTGAAACTCGGTCATATGGCTTAAATGCCTAAGCATCTGAAGGCACTCCGGATCTTCTTCCGGCTTAATTCTCTCTCGAACGGCTTCGACCACGATGGGTTCATTAATGTAAGCCTGAAGCTGAGAAATGGCCGATATTTTCACCATTTTGGAATAGGCTTCCAAGTCGAAAACCAGCGACCGCAAAAAACTTTGTTGAACGTTATTTTTTTCCATGAATTTTTATGGCAAAGCTATTATACCGTGAGCCGGTATGTGTCAGCTATCCGCAATAGAAAAACTCAGGGAAGGCGTGAAAAAAACCGTTTTTTGACCGTTATTGAATGATTTTCATTTTATTTCAAAGCAAAATTTTCCTAATTATGTTTTTTCAGTTCTTAAGTTCTTCCTTTTCCTTGGGTTAAGAGATTGCCTTGCCGCT
>JACPTH010000150.1 GCA_016192885.1 bacterium
GAACAAATCAACCAAACAAGGCCGGTTCATATTCTGGTCATTGAAGATCCAATCGAGTTTTATTTCGAAACAAAAAAAGCCAGGATTTCCCAGCGACAATTTAGAAAAGACGTTTTTTCCGTCGAACAAGGGATTAATTTCGCAAAAAAAATGGATGTTGATGTTTTAGCGATCGGAGATATTAAGCGAGATGTCCCATACAAAGCCATTCTCGATTATGCCGATGGAGATAACTTGGTTTTTTTGACAATGCAGACCTTGGGAATTCAAAACACTCTTGAAAAAATCCTTTCAGCCTTCCCAAAAGCCGACCACGACCATGCCTGCAATTT
Source organism: bacterium (assembly GCA_016192885.1). GTDB lineage: Bacteria > Muiribacteriota > Ozemobacteria > Ozemobacterales > Ozemobacteraceae > JACPTH01. The sequence continues at coordinate 333 of JACPTH010000150.1, forward strand.
AATCGCGAGCAATCTAATCGGAGTTTGTTCGCAAACATTAATTTTAAATCCAGGGGACGATCGAATGGTACCTGTCCATGAAATCCTGGTTTTAAATAACACCATTAAGGGGATAATTCAAAAAGGCCGCATCTCGCAAATCGATCCGAACATTCGAACCGCGGGCGAGGGAAGTTTTTTGTTTGAGACTGAACTAGGGACTTTAGTTCGAGAGGGGAAAGTGTCCAAAGAAGCAAGTGAAGGTTTCCTGGCGATGTACAGAGGAATGAAAGGTTGAAAAATGGAAGGACCAAGCCTCAGGGAATAGTAAAATTAGAGATTTTCTTTATACGGTATTTTTCTTGGTTTCCATTTACTTTGTTTGGTTTTCTGTTGCTTGTTGATAAAAAAGATTCATTCTCAAAAGAGCCCTTCCTCTACTTCATTGGAAGTAACCCATACGCTTTTCTTTGCATTTTTGCGGGATTGTTTTTTTTCTATTGCTTTAATTTTAAATTTTCAAAAGCGGTAAAAAAATTCGGGAAATCGAAAATGCTACACCAGCCGTTTCCCTTTTTCTCAAATAGACCGGAACACATTGTAGTTGATAATCTTTTCATGTTTTTTTTCATTTCCTTCATTTTTTCTGTTTTGTGTTCTGTTTTAAAATTTGGTTTAATCTAAAAAGCAAGCTTTCAGCTATCAGCGGTCAGCAATCAGCAAAAACCCTTTGAGATTTGTTAACCGTTCCCAATTATTTTATTTGGCCATTTCGGATTTTTAGTTTTGAAAAAAAAATAAGAAAAACTTGCTCCAACACAACCTTTCAATTTAGAATGTTAAAAAATTCTTCAGCGTTCGCTTGGTAAGGTAAGAAAACGTTGATACATAGCAAGTTTTGCGAATGCGGATCCCCAGGGCTACGACCGCGGGGGGAGAATAATTGCTTAAAGGAGGGTGTTATGAGGCTCGTAACTCGTGCTGATGCGGATGGTTTATGTTGTGCGGTTTTTTTAAAGATGAAGGAAAAGATTGAGTGCGTTGAATTTGTTCATCCAAAAGACATGCAGGACAAGAAGGTTAACATTACCGAGAATGATATAATCGCAAATTTACCCTATCATCCAAATTGCGCCCTATGGTTTGACCATCACGCATCCAGCGCTCAAGACGCGAAAAAATTTCCATTTAAAGGAAATTTTCGCGTGGCCCCAAGCGCAGCCAGAGTCGTTTACGAATATTTCAAGGACCCGGCGATGGATAAGCATCTTCCCCTTTTAACCGAGACCGACAAAATGGATAGCGCTCAACTTGATGTTTCAGATGTTACCGACCCCAAGGGATACATTTTGATGATGTACACCCTGGACCCGCGTTCCGGCCTCGGCCCATTTAAAGATTATTTTTTGCGCCTTGTCGATTGGATTATTGAAAAGCCTATTGTTTCTCAGGTTATGAAGGAAACCTCCCACCAAGAGGGTAACGTCATTATTACCGACCTTCGAAAATCCAAAGGAGTTCCCGCAGGCAACCGGTTTCTTATTTTTACGCTTTTTCCCCAGGGTAACGTTCAGGCCAGGATTTTTAATGGAAAAGCGGGCGAATTTATCGTTGTTGCGATGGGTCATAGCATTTTTAATCGAACTTGTAAGGTTGACTTGGGGGCCCTTTGCGCCCAATACGGGGGAGGAGGCCATGCCGGGGCGGCTACTTGCCAACTTCCTCTAGAAAAAAGCGAAAAACTAATTCCGGAAATTATTCAAAAACTTAAGAATTAGGAAACACCTTAAGAAAAAGGGGGAAGGCCGTGACTTTAGATCATAAATGGTCTCCAGGGGTACAAAATTATGTTAAGCACGCCAATGAATACCTTGCCAGAAGAAATGAATATATTCAAAAAGTCGTAAAAAAATGGAAATTTGATACTATAGCGGTTCATGGGCTTTATAGCGTCCAGGATGCCATTGAGGATTATCAAGGGGCAATTATTGAGCCCGTTTTCATGTGTACTTCCCAGGCGTATCGCGATTCGGATGAAATGGAAGCGGCGCTTGCCTATCTGATTCCAACTTGGTGTTATTCTAGGATAGCAAATCCCTCAACGTACTATTTTGAATGGACTTTGGCGCTGCTGGAGGGCTACGGATTTGACGGTTTCACTTCATGCTGCTCGACTTCTTCAGGGATGGCGGCAATTATGACCGCGATTCAACCATTTTTAATTCACGGTTTAACCCATCACCCGCAAAACATTGTCGCGACCGCTCAGTGCTATGGCGGAACTTTCCAACATTTTAACATCAGACTTCACCAGGAGCGAGGTATAGAATGTCGTTGGGTTCTCGACCCGACAAATATCGAAGAGTGGGCTTCAAAAATTGACAAACATACTTGTTTGTTATATGGCGAGCTTCCCAGCAATCCGGGATTAGGTTTTTTTGACATTAAACTAGTTGCTGATTTGGCGCATTCTCACGGTGTTCCGCTGATCGTAGATTCTACCGTAGCTACGCCGGCGCTTCTTCGTCCAATTTGTCACGGCGCGGACGTGGTTGTACAATCCGCGACCAAATCTTTGACTGCCGGCGGCTTTGGAACATGCGGAGCGGTTATTTCAAGGGGAGATATCGTCACGCAAATGGGAACCGACCAAATGAGAAAAGACTTCGCGCTTTATATTAAATATCTTCCAAATCGAGACTACGGTCCTAATTTGCATCCAATGCAAGCCATTATGACCTTGAACGACATGCGAACAATTAGATCGAAAATGGATCTCCTAAGCAGGAATACAATGTGTGTCGCGAATTTCCTTAAAGAACATTCAAAAATAGAGCAAGTGAATTATCTGGGCCTTCCCGATCATCCTTTGTTTTCTCTCGCATCCAAATATATGTGGCTGGTAGATTCCGAGTTCGACGACATGTACAAAAGACCCATTAATCGATACGGTCATCTGTTATCATTTTGCGTAAAAGGTGGCGTCGAAAAAACGCGAAAAACCTTCGATAAGCTCCAAAGAATCTGGAGGGCAACCGATCTCGGTCGAATTAAATCCGTTGCAACTATTCCTGCGATTTCAACTCACCAACAACAGGGAGATGCGGGCAGAAAGCTTGCCAACATTCCCCAAAATTTGATTAGGCTATGCGTGGGTGCTGAACACCCTGAAGATATCATTTCAGATTTAGACCAAGCTCTCTCATGAAAATTGATGAATAAAAACCTAACTCCTGTCTCCCTCGTTTTTCTTTCGAAATCCGCCGTGGGAGTTAAAAAGAGAGCAACCAAGAAAAGAATGGTTATCGCTATTATTCAAAAATGCTTGAAAGCTAAGGTGTTCTTATGTTAGATACATTGTCACCGTGCGAAAAAAATCATCAGGAGGCTGTAGGATGGGAAAGCAAGAAATTATTAAGGTAATTGCAAAGAAGGCGAATCTAACAAACGTCGAATCCGAGGCGGTAATTAAAGCATTTTTTCAAGCCGTGAAAGAGTCATTAAAAAAAGGGGAAAAAGTTTTATTGGTTGGTTTTGGGTCTTTCGCAACCGTTAAAAGAGCTGCAAGAACCGGCGTTAATCCGCAAAACAAGAAAAAAATTCAGATTCCGGCAAAAAAAGTGGTTAAGTTTGTTGTCGGAAAAGAGCTAAAAGAGCTAGTTAACAAGGGAAAGTAAAGTTTCAACCTTTGTTTTCTTCCCTTAAAAACCGGCGAGATCTCCTTGCCGGTTTTTTATTTAGGCAAATATTCTTGGGGGTCTCAATGAAACGGAAAAAAGTTTTGTGGCTCCTTCCTCTTCTTTGTGTTCTCTTACCCATAGCAATTAATGGAAGCGAACCGGGGAAAGAAGCGTTTAATGTGAATAGATTTCCGTTTGGCCCGGAAAATTCCAAATGGGAGTTGGTTACGATACCCATTAACTCAATTTTTTCATCAGCCCTCGGTAAAACCATTTCATGTAGTGATTTTGTCGGTGAGATTTCCAAATCAAGAATTGTCCTTGTAGGTGAAAGCCATACAGCTGATATTCACCATAAAATGCAATTGAAAATCGTTCAAAGTCTTTTCGAACTTGGAAAGCCCGTAATTCTGGCATTGGAAATGTTCCCGCCTTCAGCAAATGAGTGTTTGAATGGGTTTGTTTCCGGGGCTTTTTCCGAGGAAGATTTTTTGACGCAATCTCATTGGTTCAAAATTTGGGGTCATAATTTTCGATACTATAAACCGATTTTTGATTATGCTCGACAAAAGAAGATCCCTCTTTTTGGGATAAACATTCCACACTCCCTTGCTTCAAAGGTCCGAATGATTGGAATAGAGGGTTTGTCCCCTGAGGAGCGAAATGGTTTACCTTTGTTAGATAAAACCAGCAAAGAACATAGATTTTTGGTTAATGCAATGCTGGACGGTATTGGCGCGTTGGCTCCGGAAACTTTTGACCATCTCTACGATGCGCAGTGCTTATGGGACTCAGCGATGGGAGAGGGAGCAATCAAGCTTTCCCGAGAGTATCCAATGGCGACGGTTGTGGTTTTGGCCGGTAGCGGACATGTCGCTTATAATCTTGGGATCCCCAAAATAATTCAAAACAGGAGTGATTTTAGCTTTTCATCCGTTCTGGCAGTTGATATAGAGCAAATGGAAAAAAAGTCTGATAAAAACAAAAGTACGAAAACAAAATCTGATTCTTATCAATTTCACTTGGGAAAAGATGACGGCATTCCACAAATTCCTTCCGAAATTGTTTCAAGAGGATTGGCAAATTTTCTTATTGGGGTTCCGCAGGAAGATAAAGAGAAATTTCCAACTTTTGGTATCGGGTTAAAGGGTGACCCAAAAGTAGGGATTTTTCTTTCTATGATTTTTCCTGGTTCCATGGGCGAAAAGATGGGCCTTCAGAAGGGCGATAAAATTTTAGAAATAAATGGAAAAATTTTTGAAACCGTGGAAGAAATGAAAAAATTTCTTTCTTTAATGAATTGGGGCGATGGGGTCTCTTTTTTGGTTTTGCGTCAAGGGAAAAGGAAGAAAATTCGATTCGTTTTATGACTTTTTGCCTGAACCCGTGATAACCGTTTCGAAAGGGGATGGGAAATGAACCGCTCTGAAGCTTTATTGATTCTAAACCAAAATTTAAGCCAGGATGCGCTTCTAAAGCACTCCTTGGCAACCGAATCAATTATGCGGGCGCTAGCTCTTTGTTTAGGCGAAAACCCCGATCGTTGGGGGCAAATCGGTTTGCTTCATGACCTTGATTTTGAAATTACCCGCGAGGATATGTCCCGTCACGGACGCGAAACCATTAACATTCTTTCCTCACACCTTGACAAGGAGGCGCAGAACGCAATCCTTTCCCACAACGAAGAAACAGGGATTGCCCGTACCGGCAAACTTGATTTTGCATTAGCCAGCGCGGAAAGCATTACAGGATTAATTGTCGCAACTGCATTGGTTTACCCCGACAAAAAAATAGCTAGCGTAAAATCATCGTCAGTAGTAAAACGCATGAAACAACCGGCATTCGCACGTGCGGTTAGCCGCGAAAACATCCGCTTGTGCGAAAAGATTGGTCTGTCCCTTGAACAATTTGTCGAATTGTCTCTAAAGGCGATGAGCATGATAAGTTCGGAATTAGGATTGTAATAATCTCTTTGACCTTGCCCTAAACTCCGGCCGCAAGCGCAAGTTTTATCGAGTTGAGCCTGACATTTTTTTTGTCCGCTCGGGAAAGCATTATCACTGGGAACCCAGCTCCTAGAAGAATTCCCCCGGCCGGGACTTTAGCGAAATAGATTATTGATTTCCCAAGAATGTTTCCGGAATCGATATCAGGACAAATTAAAACATCCGCCGCCCCCGCGACTTCGTTAAGGATCCCCTTATTACGGGCGGCTTCGAGGGAAATCGCGTTATCCAGCGCAAGAGGGCCTTCAACCAAGCAATTCCCAAACTGTCCCCGTTCTCCCATTTTTGAAAGTATCGCGGCATCCACAGTGCTTTGCATTTTAAGGTTCACAGTTTCAACTGCGGACAAAATCGCGATTTTGGGTCGTTCAAAACCCAAGCGGTGAGCA
>JACPTH010000213.1 GCA_016192885.1 bacterium
CCGGAAAGCCTTCCCAAAATTCGCGCTGAAATAGGAAACGGTAAGGGGAAATTCTAATGAATCACTTAACAAAAAGATTGGTTTTAAGCGTTTCGATCGTTTTCAATTTTGTTTTCATGCTCCTCCCAAGTTTTGCCCTCCTACCCTTGGAAATTCTAATAAAGAATCCGCCCAAGGCCCAAAGAATAATTAAAACCCTCGAAATACATGGGGAAAAAATGCCGGACCCCTATTTCTGGATGCGAAATCGTGATGACCCAAAGGTCATTCAGTATCTTAAAGCCGAAAATGCTTATACAACGGCTGTTATGAAATCAACTGAAGGATTGCAGGACAAACTATTTCGGGAAATGGTTTCCAGAATACAAGAAACCGACCAATCCCTTCCCGAAAGGGTTGGAGAATATTACTATTACGATCGAACGGAAAAAGGAAAACAGTACAAAATCTACTGTCGCAAGCGAAATTCCCTTTGTAATCCGGAAGAAATCATTTTGGATGAAAACCTTCTAGCGGCGGGTAAAGTTTTTTTTTTATTAGGGTCCTTGGAAGTAAGCCCTAATCATTGTCTCATGGCTTATTCCACGGATACTTCCGGAAATGAAAAGTATGCCTTGCAGGTCAAGGATTTGCATTCCGGGAAACTATATCCGGACGTGATTCCTGAAACTTCCGGAGAAATAGTCTGGGCAAACGATAATAGAACCTTATTTTACGTCAAGACTGATGAAGCAAATCGTCCCTATAAGGTGTTTAGACACCGTTTGGGGGAAAACTTCCAAAATGATGCTTTATTGTTTAAAGAAGATAACGAGAAATTTTCCGCAAGAATCGATAAAACCAAAAATGATGCTTTTGTTTTAATTCACCTTGAGAGCAACACTTCCTCCGAAATTCACATTTTGGACGCTAATAAACCCGAAGGAGATTTTCGAGTCTTTTCGCCCCGAAAAGAAAATTTAGAGTATTCGCTGGAGAACAATCATGATTCATTTTTCATAGTAACGAACGAGAATGCGAAAAACTTCAAAGTGATGGAAGCGCCCGTTAAAAGCTTTTCAAAAGATAATTGGAAAGAGTTTATTCCTCACGACCCCGCGGTAAAAATTGACGGTATTGATGCGTTTGAAAAATTCTTGGTAATCTTCGAGAGAAAGGGCGGTTTGCAGCATTTCCGATATTTCAGTTTTGCCGAAAGAAAATTTAATGATATCGATTTTTCGGAAAGCGCGTATGGGTGCTGGGAGGGAGAAAACCGGGAGTTTAAAGCCGATTTTTTTCGATTTCACTACTCGTCTCTAATAACTCCCGAATCAATCTTTGACTTCAACTTTGAAAGCGGAGTGAGAGAATTGAAAAAGAGAATTAATGTATTGGGAGATTATTATCCTGCAAGTTTTACCTCCGAACGAATTTTTGCCCAAGCCTACGACGGAACAAAAGTCCCAGTTTCACTCGTTCACCTTAAATCTTTAAAAAAGGACGGAAATAATCCTCTGTATTTAACGGCATATGGGTCTTATGGGGATTCAAATGATCCGACGTTCTCTTCCATTCGTTTGAGTCTCCTGGAAAGAGGGTTTATCTTTGCAATTGCCCACATCCGAGGCGGAGGGGAAATGGGAAGGCAATGGTATGAAGAGGGCAAACTGATGCATAAAAAAAATACTTTCTCTGATTTTATTTCAGCCGCGGAATTTTTGATCGAAGAAAAGTATACATCCTCAAGCCGATTGGTAATTTGCGGGCGAAGCGCGGGGGGGTTGCTGATGGGGGCTGTATTAACCATGAGGCCTGATTTGTTTGGGCTCGTTATTGCCGGCGTCCCTTTCGTGGACGTAATAAATACGATGTTGGACTCTTCAATTCCCTTGACCGCAGGTGAGTTTGAGGAATGGGGAAACCCTAAAGAAAGAGAGGCATTCCATTACATGAAAAGTTATTCTCCTTATGATAACGTCAAATCCCAAAATTACCCCCCATTACTTATTCTTGCGGGCCTAAACGACTCCAGAGTCCAATATTGGGAACCTGCAAAATTCGCGGCTAAATTGAGATCGAATAAAACCGACTCAAACCCGCTTTTACTGAAAACCACGATGGGAACAGGACATTTTGGCGCCTCCGGGCGATACGATTCATTAAAGGAAGATGCCTTTGAATTTGCGTTTATTTTTAAAATCCTTGGAATTACCAAATAGTCGAGTTTCATGAATCGCGAATCGTGTTACTTTGATTTGTATTAGTCATAATTGCCCAAGACCAAGCCGATTCCAGAAATCATCAATGACCGGAACAGTTCCAAATTCAAGAG
>JACPTH010000214.1 GCA_016192885.1 bacterium
AAAATGAAATCCTTTACGGCGAAATTGTTATGAGAGGGTGTTTATTGATTTCAAGCGGAATTCACCCTCGGATTGTACAAGACAGATTATTGGCTTATTTGAGCGGAAAGACTCGAATAAAATTTAACAGTCTTGATTTGGGCGAGGTATTGGCTAAAGGTGGAAAAGCGTAAGAGTTCCGAACCGACCGCCCCGCTTTGGTGCCTTTCATATGGGGATATGGTTACAAACATGTTGTGTTTTTTTGTCATGCTTTTTTCCTTCGCTCATTTTCAAGATAACAAAAGACTGGGGTTAGTTCTTAACGCGGCGTTCGGAAAGAATATTACTTTATCGTCTCAAACCGGCGCGGGGCAAAAAATCCTTGGAGGCGAAAGGGGTATTCTTTTAATGCCTCATCCCAACAGGTTTAATGAAATGCCTCGCATCGTGAAGAAGGTCAAGAAACACCTTTTAAACTCTCCATTGACGGAAAAAATAGGCGTTACCGGAAGCGACCAAAATGTCAAACTTCGTATACCCTCCGAGGTATTGTTTTTTAGTGGCCAAGCAAATCTTCGAGAAGGTTCCGACAAGTTACTCATCGCCTTGGCCCCGGTACTTGGTCAAATATCAAACGATATCCGAATTGATGGGCACACCGACGACATTCCAACCAGCGGTTCGGGGTTTCCGTCTAATTGGGAACTTTCCTCGGCCCGCGCGTGCAGCATCGTTCGCTTTTTTACGGAACAAACCGATATGGACCCCATGCGATTTTCAGCCCAAGGATACGGATCGACCCGGCCGGAAGTTGAAAATTCGACCGAGGAAAATCGAACCCGAAATCGGCGGGTTGAAATTGTCATTCTAAGCCAAAAACGAAAACGGTCTAACGACGAAGAAAAATGGGAGTAAATTCTTGGCTATTTTTCGGTTCGTTGAAAAAGTTCCTTGGCTTTTGAATGACTTGGATCATTTTGCAACAATTTTAAAGCGATTTTGCGAGCATCGGTAAAACGCCCCATTCCGATCAAGGCTTCAGCCTTTCCGGTAAGAAACTCGCTGTTTTCAGGCTCTTCCTTTACCAAAGGGGTAAATAACAGATACGCTTTTAAAAAAAGTCCGCTGTTTAACGCTTCAAATGCTTCTCTCTCCTTCCCGGTTTTAACCAAAACGCCCAGTGAAGCGACGGCAACTCCAAGTGAATCAGGGTCTGACATTATTGGTTCCTCGACTCGCATTGAAGTTTTGGGGAAAGAAGGGCCAAACCAACCTCTTTTAAATGCCTGGGCGGTAACCGTTTTATCCGGGCTTGGAAGAGGCGGCGGGAGCTCCGGTGAATGACCTAACCGGTGGTCAGTTTCTTCAAAAAATCGCTTGTATTGGATTACCAATGGATGACGTGGGTTAATTTCCCAAGCTTTTCGTACCCATATGCGGGCGGTCGAAATGTCTCCTGTCTCAAGGTCAATCAATCCCAAAAGAAGAAGGGCTTCGATATCCCGCGGAAAAGCCTTGTGAACCGACAAAGCCAATGTTTTGGCTTCGGGAAGAGTTCCATTTTGGTAAAGTTTGGCCGCTTTTCTTAAGGGTTCCGATAATTCACCTCCGAAAGAAACCAGGGCCAACCGGAAAATGCAAAGCGTCGTAAAAACCAAAAATCGAATGTTACTTGTCGGTTTGGAGCTTAAAGAGAAAACGGTGCGCTCAAACATTTCTTCGGAAAGTTTTCTACGATGAGGTTGCGCAATTGTTTTCAAGAAGGAGGCTCTTGCAAAATTATTTTGAAAAAACGTTAATAATCAGGGTAGGCGCAGGCTTTATGCCTGCGAAGCCAAGATTTCGCAAACTAAAGTTTGCGGCTACCAATGCTGGCTTTCGAATATTTTTGCAAGTTCCAAGAAGGTTTTGAGATTTTCGCGGAGAAACATTATCGTGGTTCATTTTGTAGGAGGATCTTCGAATTTAGACCAATCCGGGTTTTTTTCGTGTTCAAGATTTTCTGCGGGCGTGTTGGGAGCCTCACCTAAATCGGGTTCTTGGGAGTTAGGCTCTTTTGGATCGGGGGTTTCTGGAAATGGTTGGTTCGGTTCGAATTTATTTGGAAGCGAGGCAATTTCGTTCCCGTCAAAATTTGTTTGAGGTTCTTTTGAAGGGGTCATTTCAAAAGTGTGTGCAGAAGAGGGCCCTGATTTTTTTATTTGTTCGTCGAAAGAATCTCCGTGTAGATAGTCGTCGGGAGGTGGGTAATCCGCCGATGCGATCTTAAACGATTGATAAGCTTGGCTTCCAAAAAAAATAAAAACTCCAAGGAGAAGGATTACCATCCCCCATTTCCAGGATTCATTACCCGCTTCCATTTTTATTCTCCTTAAAACGCCTTGAGAGGAAAAACCAAAAGAACTGTTCCATTAATGGTGCCGGATTTCAAAATTTTGAGATCCATGGAATGTAATCCAAACAAAGGAACATTAGGGTTGTTTAACTGAGCCAAAAATTTTCCCCAGGCGCCAAAGGTGCCTTTTCCATTTACCTGAATCGGAAGAGCTTCTAATCCATGATTTTCGGAGCCTTCATCATCTTGAGCGGTTTCAATGGGCATCCCATCTTCATTTAGCTTTGGAAGAGCTTCATTTATCGGGGGAATTTGCCTGGAAACAGGGTGGTCTTGGGTAAAAGTCTCGGATGGTTTAATTAAGTGAGTTTTCAGAAGATCAAATGAACTCAAATTTAAGTTAGAGAAAGACGCGGCCCCAAAAATTTGCTTCATCAAAGGGGCTTCCTGCCCGGGGTGAAAAACCTTCGTTTCCACGGGTTCTGTACCTCCGGAATTCGGCCGCCCTGCTTTTAAAACTTTGATTCTTACGGCTAAAGTTTGACGTTGGGAAAGAGAATTTTGTCTGGAAAGTAAAGCATTTTGAATCTCATTTTGCATGGGGGAAATAAAAATTAGCTTTCCGGCGAACAAAAGAAATCCAAATTCAAAAAATACAATCATAAGAAGGCGAAGGGGATTTTTCATGGCATTTCCCCTTTCAAGAGAAATGTTATTTCGGTTTCGGATTTTCTTTTGGATTTTAACAATACAAATCGCCGAATCAAATTGGATTTTAATAGCTTTTCCGCGAACTCCGAAAAAACTTCTTTGCTAGAGCAATTCCCTTGCACAACAAGAAACTTTCCCAACAAAGATTCTATTGGTTTGTCCCCTGAAAAATCTAAATTCTTATCTTCAATTTCCTTTTCGGCGGGCGATTTTTGCGAATCGGGTTCTTCCAACTGGTTTTCCGCGGAACCTTTCCCGCCACCTTCTGTATTACTTTCCGGGTTTTGTTCTGAATCTAACTCCAAATCGGTTTCGTCGCCTGTTAATTCAGCCTGTTCTTGAATTCTGATGGAATGAAACGTTAACCTTTCGGGTTGAGATTTAATCAATTTCAAAAGAACCTCCCAACCCGGAAAATGATCTTTCAATAGAGGTTGAAGGATGGTTAACTCGCCTCTAGAAAAGCCAAAATCTTTTCTCTTTTGGCTTTCGAGATTGGCGATTGAAGCCTTATCAGCTTCCAATTCGCGAAGGGAGACTCTTAAATCGTTAGCCGCCTCCCCCAATTCGGTTACTAACAAACCTCGCCAAAATAGAATTATTACGACCGCCAATGCAAAATTGAACGCTCCGGCCCAATATGGGATTTTGAGACTAAGTTGTTCCCATCTTTCCGAATTCTTTTGTTCTTGAAGTCGGCCAAAAAGGTTGGTTTTCGGGGAAATTGGGTCGGTATGGGTAAAAAATGAGCCAACCCCGGGCAAAAAAGGCAAAAGTCGGGTTGGGTCATTTCCGAGATGAGACGCAGCCGGGGAAATATCCATGAATAGCGAAAAATCCAGGGGGGCGGCCCTAGAAGGGAAAAAATAGTCTATTGCGTAAGCTAAAAACCCTTCACGAAAAGCCCCCGTTCCCATGAACAAAATATCATCGATTTGGCCAAGCTTGGTTACGGCTCGAAAGTAGTCAAAACTAAACCGAATTTTTTGCATGTAACTTTCCCAATCTGTTCCCTCAGGTCGGTCGCCAAGCTCGCCCAAACCTGAAGGAATGTTCCGGAAAAACTTGAGTTCTCCGGATGAGAAAATTTGGATATGCGTATCCGATAACCCAACGTTGATTATAGAAAGGGCCGGAACCTTTAAATCGGATAGTTTTTCCTTAATGGAAATCGTCGTGAAAACTTCAGGGTAGAAAGCATCAAGCTGGATTCCCGCGGCTTTAAAGAGGTCATTTTCTCTTTCAAGAATTCCTCTCGGAATCACGGAAACAATAAAAACTAAGGCCGTTGGGACAAGCCTCTTGTACCCAAAAACGAACTGCTCGGTCCGAAAATTTGGGGAAAGAAGTTTCTTTGCTTCCCAACCGAGGATTTCCTCAACTTTTTCAGGTCTGATTTCTCTCGGTAGTTCAATTATTTTTGACTGAAGCTCTCGGTTCTCAAACAATGCTATTTTCATTAAGCAAGTTTGAAGGGGAAGGCGTTGAAGAAGCGATTTTAGCGTCTGAACCTGATGTTCGCGAAATTCGACTTCATTTGGAAAATCGGCGCTTGGTTTGAAAAGCTCTTCCTCGACTGAAAGAAGGCGGTTTATCCCATCTTTTAATTCAACGACAGCTGTTTTGATCGAATGAGTGTCGAGGTCAAAAGTTATATAAATTCCGTCAGCAACCTTGTTATTCATGGCTCCTCCATGAATTTCCCGCAGCCTGAGCGCCCTTGAGCGCGGGAAATTCCGAAACGCGCAAGTTTTTTGCCCGCAACCTTTTTTCTTCCCTCGTAAACTGACGCGAGGTTCCGTCCGTTGGGCGTGGAAAAAATTTGTACTAGCAATTTTCTTCCCGAGCCGATATCGCTCGAATAGGAATACTCAAAAGGGGAGAATTTCGCTCGAAGCTTGGCAAGCCCCCGCTCCAAACCGCCGTCGGCGGCATGAAAAGCGGTAGTTTCAAGCAAAATACTTCGACCCATATCTAATGAAGCTCTTCCAACTTCATGGCCGCCGATGGTTGCATAAAAAAGAACTATCGTAACGAGAATGGCCAAGTAAATTGCAAACCCGCCCCGATCTTGGTTGCTTCGAAAAACCGAATGTAAGATACGCATGATTCTTAAATCTAACTCCGTTAGATTGGAAAAAAATATCTTGGAAATCAAGTTTAATCCGATGTTCTACTTCGAAAAACCCATAAAGGTGAAGTTAAATCTTCTCCTCTGTCATGGTTCATATTACCATTTCTGTCCTCGAAAAACGTTGCTTGAACAAAATAAGTCCTTCCGGGCACCGATTTTACTGAAAGGTTTTCAAGAATTACTTTTGGATCCGGAGATTTGATTCTCGAAACCCAGGTTTTTTCAAAATTCTTTGCGTCCAAGGGAGCAATGGAAATAGCATTTCTCACCGCTTTTCGAACGTAAGCTACCGATGATCGCGTTCGCCACCCTAATACCAATGAATCATATTTTGCTAACCCGAAATGTAGCAAATCAAGCGAAGCCTGTACGGTTAAACCCATTATAAGAATAGCCACGATCACCTCAATCAAAGTAAACCCGCTAGTTTTCGTGGGTTGAAGGCTCATCACGTTTTTTTCCTCGATATCGGCCTATTCGGGCAATAAACAAATGATTCAAGCGTCATTTTGTCTCTTCCATTTTGTATTCGGCAATAAAGCCTGATTACCTGCTCGGAGTCGGGTTTAGACCAAGTTAAAAATGATTTCCAATTCATCGGAAGTCGGAAACGGCCTGAGGAATTTTGGGGGCCATTTCTCCTCCAACCCAATATTAGGTCTCTTTTTAAGATCGCAAGGAAAAACCTCGATTAAAACCGGGGATGAAGTAAGCTCTTCCATTCATGGGTAAAGGATAGGGATAGAAAGGGATGATAGCCTTCCTTCGGATAGAAATATTTCAATCGGGATCTTTTCGACGGAATTCCCGGATAAAAGAGTCTGAGTAGCGGTAAAAACAAGGTTTTGCAAAAGGTCTATGGATGATGTTGAAATTCCGATCGTCGAACAGTGAAAATTTGGGGTTTCTTCAATGGATATTCCACGCGTAGATTTCACTAGCCTTAAAGGGACTCCGCGCAAGGAAGCTCTTTGCCTGCAGGCTGAGAGAAAGGAAGAAACGGAATTGGAAATTGTTTTTTTTCGAGTTTCTTCGGCTACCTGCGAGTATACCCCAACCCCGGTTCCGGAAAGAATTCCAATAATTAACACAACCATTAACATCTCCGGAAGGCTGAAACCAATTCGAGAAAACATCCGACTTTTTAACTTATTGCCGTTCACATTGCTTGGTAAACGATTAGGCAAAAAAGCGGGAAAAAAGTTATCACCAATAGTGGTGGGCTGTATCTTTGGCTCCATCTGGGCCGGGTTGCCCATTCATCCCTATCCATCGCGTTCCGAGGCGCAATGCGCATACGACCCCTTGCCCTCCCATGTTCCCGGTTGAGCCGATTATCCAAAGGCCTGTATTGTCGGTATTATAATACCTGTAACTCGATCCAGGCCAAGTATAACCCCATCTATTTGACGCTTCGGGACAAATGAAAAGTTTTAAATCTTTGGCAAGATCGTTTAGTGAAAGAGATGCGTTTGAATATTTCCATCTCAAACTCCCGTTTCGGTCGATCCAAGTAAACCGATTTTTCCCGGCGTCTAATTCGTAGTTTTTTGCTTGCCATAAGGAGATTAAACTCTCGATTGCCTTTTGGTTAGCCAAACACGATCTCGACCTAGCCATTGCGGCAATACTTTGGTAGCGAGGAACGGCTATCGAAACGAGAATCCCTATAACCAGTACAACGATTAGTAATTCAACAAGGGTAAAACCTTTTCGCTTCATTGGCTCCTCCAGGGAGAGGTTGGTGGTTGTCCAAATTTCAAGAGCTCAGCCAATTTATCGCATTACCTTAACAATGTCAAATAATGGATAATACATCGCCATTGCGATTACCACTATGAATATCGCCAAGAAAATAACGAGCAAAGGCTCAATAAGGGAAACCAAGGCATCGATATTCGTTTCAAGGTCTCGTTCATACATTATCGCGGCTCTTTCAAACATTTCTCCGATGCTACCCCCTCTTTCGCCGACATCGGCCATAAGAATCAAACTATCCGGAAAAAGGTTTCTTTTTCTTGCCATAGAAACGGAGATTGATTCTCCCTTTGAAACGTCATCGCGGATACTAGCCAAAGCCGCTTTATAAGCGGAACCTGACATTATTCTTTCAACCGCCTTCAAGGAGGTAAGGATGGGAACCCCACACTTTAATAGAGTTCCTAGAGTTCGCGAGAATAGAGAAAGCTGAATTTGGCAAAAAATGGAGCCGATTAGTGGAAACTCTAAAAAAAACGATGAAACAACTTTTTCCCCGATGATTAAGCCCCCGAAACGGTAAAGCAAAAAGACCAAGCCGAAAAATACGGCCATCCACATTTGAGCGGTGGGATTTGAAATAAAGTTTGAAACTTCCAAAACCATCCTGGTCGGAAGGGGAAGAACTCCTCCGTTTGTAGCTATCCTTTCGACGAAAACAGGGAACACTTTTATTAAAAGTATCCAACTTACGATCAAAGTCATGATCAAAAGCAACGCCGGATAAATCATCGATTTAATTATTTTTGCGCGAATTCGATACATCGCATCGTAAATTTGGGAATATCTTTCTAAAACTTCTCCAAGGATGCCGCCGACTTCTCCAACCTCTACTAAGGTAATGAAAAGGTTGGAAAAAACTTCAGGATGGGCTTTTAGCGCCTCAGAAAACGATTTTCCCATCTCAATCTTATCTTTAATCTCTTTTAGCAGGTTTTTGAGAGTTCCGCGGGGAAGCTGTTTGTGAAGAGCCTGAAGGCTCATAATTAGGGGGCATCCCGCTTTGATAAGACTGGAAAGTTGAAGAAAAAAATAATTTTGTTCTTTTACCGAAAGAGAGATTCGCTTGGAAGAAAAGACGGTTAACGACGCAAGAGTATCGGGATTAATCTCAAGTACAAAGTATTGTCTATCGGAAAGCCATGTACCTACTTCTTCAATCGAAGCTGCTTCCATTGTTCCATTTATGGTTTTTCCGGTTGAATCGACGGCTTTATAGGCAAATCTCTTGGAGCTCATTATGTTACGAAAGAAAAATTGAAATTCTGAATTGAAAGCAGTATATGTTGAATCAAGAGGCAAAGTCAATTTTAGCATTTTGACTTTTTTTTGTGTATACTATGATTTGATTGCATAGGACTCTCCCCCAAAAAGAAAAAAAGAAGGGTTATGACCATGGAAGAAGCAAATTTTTCTCTTTTCTTGAAGGCGTTAAAATTCGCGGCCAATAAACATAAAAATCAGCGCCGAAAAGGAGAAGGCGGGGCTCCTTACATAAATCACCCCGTTCAAGTTGCGGACCTTTTATGGAATGTCGGAAAAGTAAGAGAACCCAATATTCTGATTTCCGCGATTTTGCACGATACAATCGAAGATACTCAAACCTCGCCTGAAGAAATTTCAGAGCTTTTTGGAAACGATATTTTGTCAATAGTTAAAGAGGTCACTGACGATAAAAGTCTTCCAAAATCGGTTCGGAAA
>JACPTH010000215.1 GCA_016192885.1 bacterium
ACTTAGGGCTATTATGGTCGTGGGAAATAACTTCATCATATAGTTTCAGAGTTTCATCGACCAATCGATCGTAATCCGGGGACTCGGCTAACTTTACAAGAAAATCGAAACTCTTTTGCTTTTGGTTTTCTTCATCGGCTTTTGATTTACTTGTTTCCAATTGATTTGCCGAATCGGATGAGGAGGCATTTCCTGAAGCGGGGATTACGATTCGGAATTCCTTAAAAATCTCATGATTCCCTTTTGCCTCACGCAAAATCTTTTCAATTCCATTTCTTTCCCAAAGGAGAAGAGATTTAAGGTTAAAAGAAGGTTTGGGAATTTTTTTAAAAAACGCGGTCAACTTTTCTTTCCATACCGTCTCAGAGTGGGCTTTTCTAAATTCCGATAAAGCTTCTACCGCTATGTTGCGGCAGGCAAGCGCTATCATGCCGCTAATCAACATGCCGTGGTCTTCTAAATGTTGGCCTAGCATAAAGATAGAAGTGAGTATCTCAAAAGCTCCATTAGAATCACCTTTTTGGTCTAAAAACCAAGAATATGTTCTAGCCAGCCTTGCTAGGTGACGTAACTTTCGGAAAGGGGGATTTGGGTCGGAAATGGAAATTTTATCGTCCGGGGTAAAATTGCAAACTTGGCAAGAAGCGCCAAGTTTTAGAAATTGAATGGCTTGTGCGACATTAGAATCGCTTAAAAGTTGAAGCGCGGCGCTACCGATTTTTTTTAGGTCTTCGGGCTTCTCGGCGCTTTCTATCTCGCTTCGCACTTTTTCGGAGAAATCAGGGATGCTGCAAATAGCGTTCAGGTATCTTAATGCGCCATTTTGATCCACCCTCTGCAAGATCTTGCGCATTTCATTCTCCTCATTGTAGGATTCACTTTCGAAAACTTGTTCGTTTTAACATATATTGTTCCCCTTTTCAAACGAGGTATTTTCATAATTATCCGAAAACCCGAAAAATCGTTGCCGAAAGCTTTAGTTTGCGAAATCTTGGTTGCAGCGTGCGGATGAGAAAAAGATGAAATTGTTAATTTCAGGCTTTGTGCTCGCGAGCATTTTACTGATAATTGGGTCATGCGGGTTTTATTTTTACAAGTGCAAAATTTCAGAGCCTGAATGGGTGATTAGAAGGGCTGACAGAGGGGAAGTTCGCCAAATTGTTTCAGCTACGGGTTCCCTGGCGGCTTCAAATACGGTTGAGGTCGGGTGCCAGATAAGCGGGATTATTGCTTCGATATGCGTTGATTTTAACGATCGCGTAATTGCCGGGCAACAAATCGCAATGCTGGATCCCGTTGTTTTTGATGCTCAATTAGAGCAAGCGAGAGCCAATTTGGAAGGCGCGCGAGCCGATGAAAGCAATCTGAAATCAAAACTTGCTCCAAGCCTCTCTCAAGAAAGCGGAAATTTCTTTAGAGATATCCAAGAGAAACCTTAAACGCATCGAAGGAATGTTTCAAAAACACATGGTTTCTGAGTCTGATTTTGATGATGCGAAAAGTAATGTCCGGTTAAATGAAGCGCAACTCGAAGCATGTTTCGCTCAAATTAAAATTGCTGAAATTAAGCAAAAATCAACGGAACTCGAGCGAGAAAGCGTCCTAGCTGAATTGGATGGGGCGATTGCTCGAATCAATCAAATGGAGGCTCTTTTTAAGGTCGCTCAAATTAACCTAAAAAATACGCGAATTTGCTCCCCAATTGAGGGAATAGTTATTTCGCGAAAGGTTTCGGTAGGCCAAACCGTTGCGGCAAGCTTGCAAGCTCCAACACTTTTTACCATCGCGAACGATTTGCGAAGAATGCAAATTGAGGCCCTTATTGATGAGAGTGACATTTGCAAAATTAAGACGGGGCAAATCGCCACGTTTTCCGTGGATGCTTTCCCAAATCGCAAATTTCAAGGCTCGGTTTCCCAGGTGCGGTTGGCTCCCACAACCCAAAATGTCGTAATGTATACGGTTATTATTAACGTTAACAATGAGGACCTCGCCTTAAAGCCCGGAATCACGGCAAAAATCGAAATCCTCGTTGAAGAGCGACAAGACGTTTTGCGCATTCCGACGCAAGTCCTCTTTTTCATTCCGCCACCCGAAATCCTGGCGCGCTTTCCTACGAGTATTCAGGAAAATGAAGAAACTGAAACCTCTTTAGTTTGGGTACAATCGTCGGCCTCCGGAATTTATCCCCTGGAAATTCATACCGGAGTTTCAAATGCCATTTACACCGAAGTCATGAATGAACCCTTCGCATCGGGGGCATGCCTTGTAGCCAGAGTAAAAGAATGGTGGACGGACTGGTTCGGATTGTGAAAATTTGATGGCGCCGAATTTTTCCGCTCCCCAATTGCTGGATGTTTTAGAGCTAAATAAAACGTACAAGCTTGAGGGTTGCCCTGTACATGCCCTGAAATGCATTAACTTTTCCCTCGCAAAGGGGGAATTCGCGGCGATAATGGGCCCCTCCGGCTCAGGAAAATCGACGCTTATGCATATCCTTGGATGCCTTGATACTCCAAGCGCCGGAGAATTTAGGCTGAATTCCGAACCGGTCGCCGCTCTAACAATCGATCAACTGGCCGGGATAAGAAATAAAAATATCGGTTTCGTTTTCCAAAACTTTAACTTGTTGCCGCGTACAACGGCTCTAGAAAATGTCGAGTTGCCCCTAATCTACTCGGGAACGCCGTCGATAGAGCGAAAGAAGATCGCCATGGAGGCGTTAGAAATTGTCGGGTTAAAAAACCGCTCCAATCATTTTTCGAACCAACTTTCCGGTGGAGAGCAGCAACGCGTTGCGATTGCAAGAGCATTGGTTAACAAACCTTCTGTGATCCTTGCTGATGAACCTACCGGA
>JACPTH010000216.1:0-2086 GCA_016192885.1 bacterium
AACATTGCGGTAAAATGTTCGGAGCTAAAAGCTTCTCCGCGAGCGCTTCCTTGCCTAAGAACTAGAATCAGGCCCAGAGCTGACGCAACCAAAATACTGAATGCGATAAGTATTTCCAAAAGGGAAAACCCAAAGTTGGAATGGATTTTAGGCTGATTTTTTTTCAATTTGCTTAAGTATCCTTCAAAGATATACTTCTCGCGCAGAAATTTGGCGGTCTAGGATCCGCCAAAGCGGGGATTCCCCGGTCTGGCGGGATTTCGCGGTCCGCCCCCGTTAACATTTCCCCAAGCGTTTCCGTTGCCCGGCCTATTGCCGCTTCCCTTTCCCCTTTTTCCTCTGTCTTCTTTCTCTCTCTTTCCATTTTCTTCGCTTTTCTCCTTGGACTTTTTATAGCCAGGATTAATTTTTCCAAGCGTTTCGCTAAGTTTCTTTTCCGCATCAAGGGTTTTTCTCTTATCGAGATCGGATTTAATTTTTTCGATTTCCGAATTTAGGACATCTTGTCTGCCCGAAAGGACGTCAGCTCCCAAACCCTCATTCGAAAGCCAGGAACTAAAAAAATCCCTTTCTTTGGGATCAAGCGGCGCAAGAAGAGGTTTGGGGGCGGGAATAGCAACCGGGTTTGGCATGGGTGAAGCCTGGGGCGGGGCTAAAAAGGCTCCTTCCTAAGATTCGGGGGGGCGTTTCCAGTCAATGCGATTATTGCCTCATCGGGTTTACTTGTACGAGAAACCTGGTCGGCAATAACATCCGCCCCTTCTTGATTCGCCTTTCTTTGAACTAAAAGGGTTTCAATTTGCGCGGTATATGGATTCAGGTTAGAGGTTCCCTCCGGGGGGAATTTGCTTTCATCCAGTTCGGCTGAAAAGGTACGAACACCATTTGCCAATGAGCCAAACAGCCCAGGGTCAAAACGAACGCGCCAAAAAAAGAAACGCTTGGAAGTTTTGTAAAGAGCGCGTATCCAGATATCCACATGGTAATTACGTCCGGGAGTCTCTTGAATGAAGTAGTCATACGTTCCGTTCGCGTAGAAAACTTCAGCTTTTGCATCGGTCCCGGTTTGAGCGAACCATCTTTCATCCCAAGATTTGGAGAAAAGTTTAGCTAGCAATAAGTTTAAACCTGATTCTCCAATGTATTGACAACGAATGGTGGCGTCGGAAAATTCTAGCTGCTTTTGAACCCCTTGCATCAAGTATGAAACGGTCATTCCGCCTAAAAATAGCACCACAAGAATGATAAAAACGAAAGCAATGGCTACCCCCAAGCGAGATTTCATAAATCCTCCTGGGAACTGACATTTTTTAATCTTACAAAATTAATTACTGAAAAATCTCCGTGGCCTCCTCGTAGAGTTGCGGAAATCAAACATCCGCCGGGGCTGTATGTAGTGAAATTAAGTTTTATCACATGCTGCATCAAGCAACGCGGTTCTTTCACCGAAATGCCCGAGGGATCATATGTAACCGTCATGGCTTTAAAAACCGTTTGGCCTTCTTCCTTGGTTCGAATGGGATCCTCAACAAGGTAAACCATTCTAACATTATTTATGTAATCTTTATAAACCAAATAGGGGAGAGTACACCCGGAAGTCGGGGAAACCACTTCGATTCCTTCCTGAAGTTCCCGGTACAGGGTAACAATAGCTTTTCGCGCTTCCATTTGAAGAACAAGCCGTTTAGAGAGATTTTCAGAGCTTTTTCCTCTAAAAACTTGGAAAGCTTGAAAGCCCATCCCGCCTAAAATGGAAAAAATAGCCATTGCCACCATAAGCTCGACAATTGAAAACCCACGGCAAAGCTTTCCAGGCTGTTTTGAAACTAACAAATCGGCGACTACTTCCCCTTCACTTTTATTACATCCAAGTTTACTTTTGAAAGGAAGCTTTCATTTCAGGGTCGGAAGAGGGGTCAAAATCTTCTATGGGGCTAATCTTCCCGTCGGAACTTATTGAAACCGTTTGAAGAGCGGAAAGAACCACGGTTTGACCGGGCGTAATCAATTGGGTTTTTCCATTGGAAACATCTATGCGACGTTCTCCATTTTCCAAGCAAACTATTCTAAATATTGCGCCTGATGA
>JACPTH010000216.1:2103-5098 GCA_016192885.1 bacterium
TGCGCCTGATGAAACGACCTTTCCCAATTCAAAGGTAACAAAGAAAAGTTCGGACCTCTGCCCCGCAAAAGAAAAACAGGCATGTCCTTCATCGACGGAGCACCCTAAGGTTTGCTTTCCTCCACGATCAAAATTTTCTTGGTCAAATGTAATTTTCGCCGGTCCGCCCCAAATTGTCAAGACGCTTCCGGAGCGAAAAGTAAAAGAGGCGTTTACTTTGGATGACAACCGAAACACTGAATCTATCATTTGTGAAGGGGCCATTTTCATTCTTGTCCAAAGCAAATTTGAACTTTTGGCATCTCTAAAAAAGAAAGTCCCTAAAATAATCAAGGCAACGGTTAAGAAGCAGAGATTCCCTGCCCATCCGGAAAACCAAGCGGCCTGAAAAGTCTTGGGGCCAAAAAAAGCATGGGGAAAAGTTTTTTCGGCGCTCTCTAATATTCGCTTTTCCAAGGCATCCGGAATGGGAACATCCCGATTTTCCCGGAAAAGCTTTCGCATTTCGACAATTTCATTTTTATAAAGCCTGCAAGCCGAGCAACTCGATTCATGGCCGGTTTCTTCAATTCCTTCCCCATCGAGAAAAGAATTAATTTCAATCCGGTATTTTTCACATTCTGGATTCATTTGCTTTCTTCCTTAAGAATTACTCGTAACTGACTTCTTGCGCGGTAAATTTCTTGAGCTACCTGATTTACATTTTTGTCAGTCAATTGCGCTATTTCCGAATACGAAAGGTCAAGAAATTCCTTCATCAGAAGGGGAATTTTAAAATCTAATGGAAGAGTATTCAGAGCATTATGAAGATTCCCTGATGAAATTTGACGTTCAGCGTTTTCGGAAGGGCCTTTTAATATTATAAGATTCTCCATCAAATCTGACTCGCGCCCGCGTTTTCTTATTAAATGGCAAGCTTCATGTTTTGCAATTGAAAAAACCCATCCGACCGCGGAGCCGCGCACCGGATTCTGCTGGGATGATTTTTTCGATAGGATTGAAAATGTTTCCTGCAAAACATCCTCCGCGTCAGCTTGATTTCCAAGTAACCTTAGCAAAAAACCAAACAATCTAGGCCCAACGCACGTAACAAGTTTTCTCATCCCTGATGGGTCACCCTTTTGAATGGAATCAACCGCGGTTTGAACGTCAGCTTCAAAGTTACTTTTTGAGCGTTCATCCATTGGCGGTCAGCCTAAAAATTGAAAAAATGCAAATTGAAAAACCCTTCCTAATTTCAGTCATCTTAAGAGCTTAGCATACCAGTTCCCCGCAAAGAAAACACATTTGTGATTCAAGCTGATATCTTCCAATTTCATCTTGGTTCAACATTAATGAGGCTATTTTCTCAATAAAAATTTAAAAAAAAGGCCCTGAAGCAATTACTTTTTCCTTTTATGATATTCTAATGAGGCTTGAAAAAAACTACCCGGCATTTTTGATTTACAATTTTAGAATTTAATAAGGAAAATTAAACAATGGCGGTTGAATTTATTTCATCTTACCTTTCTGAGTTAAATAAGCTTTCAAAAGAAATTTCCCCTAGCGAGTTTGATATTTTCGTTAAAGAACTAAAAGGCGCATATGATAGGGAATCGTACATTTTTGTGTTCGGAAATGGCGGAAGCGGTTCAACCGCCTCCCATTTTGTTTGCGATATGAACAAGGGCGCAAGTTACGGAAAAGCAAAAAGATTTAAAGTCGTTTGCTTGAACGATAATATTCCCACAATACTTGCCTATGCGAATGATGTTTCCTATGATGATGTGTTCGTCGAGCAGTTAAAAAATTTCCTAAAAAAAGATGATCTTGTTATCGGAATCTCGGGAAGCGGAAACTCCAATAATGTGTTGAAAGCTATACGATTTGCGAATGACCATGAGGGGAAAACTTTTGGGATTTGCGGGTTTGGAGGGGGAAAGTTAAAAGATTTGGCTCAAAATTCTTTCGTCGTCCAAAGCAAAGATATGCAAAAAGTTGAAGACATGCATATTATCCTCATTCATTGCACGATGCAGTTACTATTTAAAGACTTGTGAAAAATTGTGCTTGAACCCTACTTTTGAAAGTGCTATACTCTAGCGGGTTTTTTTCGACAATTTGGTATGCTGTTAATACTAACGCCGCGTTTCCTTGTCAGTTGAGTCTTATTTCTTTCAAGTAGCTGGGAGTGAACTATGCCAATTCCTTTTGTTGACCTTAAGGCGCAATACTTCTCGATTAAGGAAGAGATAGATAAAGCTATTTCCGCCGTTTTACAGGAATCAGCCTTTATTGGGGGGAGATATTTAAAATCATTTGAACAAAATTTTGCCGGCTACTTGGGTTTAAAACATTGTATTGGCGTAGGGAATGGAACGGATGCAATATCCATTGCATTAAGGTCTTTGGGAGTAAAAAAAGATGATGAAGTGATTACCGTCGCCAATTCTTTTATCGCGACATCCGAAGCTATTAGCTTGACTGGCGCGAAAGTAAAATTCGTTGATTGCGATCCGAAAACTTATAACATCGACGTTGATAAAATTGAGTCGATCGTAACGGGAAAAACGAAAGCGATTGTTCCTGTACACCTTTACGGCCAGCCCGCAAATATGACCGCAATATTAGAAATTGCAAAAAAATATAATCTTTTTGTCGTGGAAGACGCAGCCCAAGCCCACGGTGCAAAGTATAATGACCGAAAAATCGGCACATTCGGCGATTGCGCTTGCTTCAGCTTTTTCCCCGGAAAAAATCTCGGCGCTTATGGTGATGCCGGAGCGATTGTTACAAATAACGATGAATTGGCCATGAAAGCAAGGATGTTTGCAAACCATGGGAGAGTCGCAAAATACGATCACGAATTTGAAGGAACAAATAGCCGCCTTGATGGTTTGCAGGCTTCGGTTCTTGACGTAAAGTTACGCCATTTGGATGATTGGACCGAGCAAAGGCGAAGGATTGCCAAAAAATATGATGAAGAATTGCGAAACATTGTTTCAACGCCTTTTGT
>JACPTH010000304.1:0-3406 GCA_016192885.1 bacterium
AAACTCTGGAAACCATCGAACTTGCAAAAAGGGCGGGATATTCAGCGGTTATTTCGCACCGTTCCGGAGAAACGGAAGATACAACTATTGCCGATCTCGCGGTGGCCACAAATATTGGACAAATAAAGACTGGTTCTGCCTCGCGAACCGATAGAATATGCAAGTACAATCGTTTGTTAAGGATTGAAGAGGAATTAGCGGAAGGCGCACAATTCCTTGGCCTTGATTTGTTTAAAAATCGCTGATTAAATAGGTTTTTGACAAATTAAAGCCCCCTCGTTTCAAGAAATGAGGGGGCTTTTTGAATCTAGGCAACGGAAGCAAACCCATTAAGGACCTGAAAATTTGAAGAAACTTTTCGCGCCCTTTATTGTAGGACTTGCTTCAAGACTCGCAAGGTAGGGTATTATTCCCTATCATAGGAATTATCATAGGAGAACCCTGCGTGTCCGCGAGCTCTTTTTGGAAGGACCGGGACGTTCGGGCCTTTTCCAAAAGCCCCACCGCCGGGGGCGCTCAAAGAGTTCATATGTCCCAATAATCGTTGTTTAATGGCTTCCACCCTCTGAGGGCTATCCGTGGAGTTTCTGGCTACGGGATAATTTGTACCGAGCGGAGTTAGTTGCACTTGATCCGGCGAGGGAGGGTAAACCGCTCCAGGCGTCATCGGGACAGGCTGAGCGTATTGGGGAAGAGGCTCGGGAATTAAAGCAATTTGAGGAATTTTTTGGTGGTAGGCCTCCCAAGCCAAATTCCAGGTAAGGGTATCCGGTTCGT
Source organism: bacterium (assembly GCA_016192885.1). Taxonomy (GTDB): domain Bacteria; phylum Muiribacteriota; class Ozemobacteria; order Ozemobacterales; family Ozemobacteraceae; genus JACPTH01. The sequence continues at coordinate 778 of JACPTH010000304.1, forward strand.
AAACAATCGGCAAAGTAATTCTTGGAAGTCCATGTACAAATTTTCTTTTTTGGGGGTGGTAGACGTCGTGCGATGATTTTGCATATAGAGCGGCTTTAATCATCCATTCCCCGAAATGATTTGCTTCCAAAGACTTCCGAAGTGCGCCATCCGTGACCGCCCCGGCCGGGCCAACCATGTACAAAATGACCAATAAGAGCAATGGGAAAGCGAAAAGGATTATTTTTCTCGATTTCATTATTCTCCTCCTGAGAAATTTGAAATTCCTATAAAAATGTAATGTGTTACGCCTTTCACATCTTGTCAAGAAAAATGAGAAAAATTTCGTAACCATTTAGTTATTGGTGACCCCACTTCATACGACTTCGCTCAAAAGTGCTTCAAAATAGGAAAGTGATCTTTCGCAGAGGGCTCAAAATATGATATTTCAAAATATGTGCCTGTAATAAATTTTAAGGGGTTTTTGCTAAATGCTTACATAGAAATGGGGGGTAAGATTCCATTGGGTTTTGATTTGATTTTATTCCATGGTACTGCTACCATTTTTTCGTTTGAAACCAGCGTGAAGGAGAAGAAAAGTGACTGTAAACATCGTTGTTGTTGGTTCGATTGCCCTTGATACCGTTTCAACCCCAAAAGGAAAACGTGACAGAGTCCTTGGCGGCTCTGCGGTTTATTTTTCAACCGTGGTTAGTTACTTTACCCGAGTCGGATTAGTGGGGGTTTGCGGTCGGGATTTTGGAAATGAAAACATTCAATTTTTAAAAGATCATTCTGTTGACCTTGAAGGATTTGAACAAGTTGACGGGTTAACTTTCAACTGGAATGGCTCTTACAGCGATGATTTCGGAGATGCAACTACGCATTCGACATGCCTGAACGTGTTTCAATCTTTTGATCCTAAACTTCCTGCCTCATATGCGTCTACGCCGTATTTATTTTTGGCGAATATTCACCCCGCCCTTCAGTTAAAGGTGATCGAAAGAGTAAAAGCGCCAAAACTTGTCGCTTTGGACACCATGAATTTTTGGATAGAAGGAGCATTGCCGGATCTGAAAAAAGCGCTTCCTAGGGTCGACGTTCTTTTCTTGAACCGTCAAGAAGCCTACATGTTAAGCGGCACGAAAAAATTGGTTTCCGCGTACAAAAAACTTCTAGAAATGGGCCCAAAACGTGTCGTAATTAAACTTGGAGAACTGGGGGCAATGACCGCAACGCAAAGTGAAACTTTCTTCGTTCCCGCATTCCCATGCCCAAATTTGTCCGACCCGACAGGGGCTGGGGATTCCTTCGCAGGCGGGTTTATGGGTTATTTGGCTCAAACGGGTGAAACTTCCGAGATCGGATTTAGGCGGGCAATGTTATATGGAACCGTTATGGGGTCTTTCACTGTAGAGCAATTCGGCTTAGATTCTTATAATACTTTAGTTAACAAATCAATCTAAAGTTTTTTGCTCATCAGGATTACATCCTGGCGTGTTGTCCAACCTATTTTTCTGTAAAAATCACAAACTTTTTCGTTTTCTGAAACAACGAAGAGATGAATTTTCTTTATTCCCGCGGCTCGGAATGCTCTTTCGATTTCCATCATAAGGGTTTTTCCCAAACCTTTCCCCCGTTTTTCGCGACAAACAACCAAATGATGGATGTACCCCCTTCGAGTGTCGCAACTCCCCAAAACGCTACCAATTATCGCCCCTCGAGGGTCTTCCGCAACAAGTGAAAAATTAGGGATTTGTTGAACAAGCTTTTTTACGGCGGCTGGCGTATCCGCGTCGGAAATGTTTATTCCCTCAGAATTTTCCCATAGTTTTCGTACACTTGATCCATCTTCAACGGTCATCGGGCGAATTTTCCAATCCATTTCTCAACCCCCGGTTAGTTTTTGGTTTTGGATTCAGAAAGCTGATTTCTTCTCAATTTGAATGCAAATTTAAAAATATCGCGCTTCTTTTAGACGTTATTTCAAGCTCATGGTATCATTAATGTTATGGAAGCCTCCAAACCTTTATTTTATGAATTGTACCAAGGTAATTCCGTTTTAACTTTTACCGAATTGTCCGCATTTACAATTGTTATTCTCACAATTTACGGTGAAACCAGCGTGTTGGCTCTTGATAAACCTAGAATCTTCGTTATTTTCCTAACCCTAATTTTTTCAATTCTTCTTTCTTGTGCCAGATTTTTTACGAACACCCTCCTTCACAAAGCAAACCTTGAGCTCCATGCGGTGATTTTGTGGTTTTATCCATTTTTGAGCCTGACCTTCTCCAATTTGTTTGTTTTGTTTTTGTTCATCGCCCCAACAGCTTTCTCAACCAGGGTTTTTTGGGTCCAAATGTTAGAGACAAACGCAAGAACCTCGACCGCCCTATTTATTTTGCCTCTTTTAGCTTTTGCCAGTTATTTGATTTTTTGTTTTCTCTTGGCCACTTGGCGTTACTTGAAACTTTCAATGGTCCTTGACGTTCAAGATCTTGTCACATTAAAGCAAAAAGTTGCCCATTTAGAAAAACTTAGTTTTCGCGCTAGGAAATTCAATTCCAGCGCTTTTGTTTTCATTTTTTTTGTTTTGCTACTTATAGGGTGTTATGTTGTTTTTTGCAGGCCCGAAGTTGTACTCTTTTAT
>JACPTH010000304.1:3444-4920 GCA_016192885.1 bacterium
CGCGGGGAAATCCAACTATCGACAGGAATTAATCCGGCTGTTGCTCAAAAAACCTTTCAGCACCTCGTTGAGAAGTATCCAAGTTATCAGTATTTGGATAATGTTGAGTTCAGAATCGCATGGACTTTTGAAAGGCGTATGAAAAGATATGTTGATGCTGCAAAATCTTACGAGGCATTTGTAAACAAATACGGGTTCAAAAACGTTTGGTCCGACGACGTTGTCGCCAATTTAGTCGGAGTTTACCTGGACCATGTAAGAGATTTCCCTGCCGCGCTAAGGTGGTCAAAAATTTATCGGGAAAAATTCCCGATGGGGCATATGGCTCAACATGTTTCGTTTTATGAAGCAAGGGCGCTAAAAGAATCTGGAAAAATTCCCGAAGCCCAAGCAACTTTAAACGAAGCCATTACCCGGTTTGGCGATTCCATGGTTCCAATTTATGACAGCGAGGACACCTTCGTTGACTTAGTTCCATTTGTTTGAAAGACTTGCTTCCACGCTTAATTTAGAAACATCAAAAGTCTCATATCGTTAAGTTGCGATATTCTGATATAATCAAATTAAAATTTTCCAAGTGAAAGATTTCTGCTAGCGGTTCATGAGTTTAGGGTCATTGAATTAAATTAACTTCTTAATAATCCTTGACCGAAAAATATTGAAAATGTTCCGCGGAAATAGGAATGACAATTTTTGGAGGAGATCTAAATGAAGCGTCACAAAACAACATTTCTACTTGCGTTCCTTTTTATTTTCGCCTTTTGCGTTGCTTTATTTTCACAAACTCAAAAATTCAATCAGCGTTATATCCTTGTTGTTCCAACCGATTCCGCCATAAAAATCATTCGCCAATCCACTAACCTTCTTCACTCATATTCCGTTCTCGGCGACCAAACCGTTTTAATCGGAGGCAATTTTTTATTAGACTACTTAAACAAGGAGAAAATTTTTTCTTCCTCAACCCAAATCAAAGAAAATCAGGAACCATGGTTAATTACGACCAAAGATCCAACGTTTAATTTAAAAATTTTTCCTGATGTACAAGTCATTTTAAAAGTTTTTGGGTTCTGGGTAGTTTTGGCAAATGAAACAACCAAGATGGGGATGGGATCCAAAATGTCTGATTTTTCCCGAATCGACCCCCTTCCTCGCAATTCCACGATTCTTACCCCAACTCGGCTTCCATTAAAAAAAACGGATGAATATTGTGGTCGGACATCTTGACAGCATTTCTCCGAACCCTATGAATCTGGCTCCTGGAGCGGATGACGATGGTTCAGGTGCTGCGGGGGTTTTAGCTTTGGCCCGATTTTCGAATGGTTTGAAAGGAAGGGCGAACATCAGATTTTTGATCACATTAGGGGAAGAACAAGGAATGCTTGGCTCAAAGGCATATGTTTCAGCAATGACAGCCGAAGAAATCGCAAAAACCCGTAATGTGATAACCATGGACATGATAGGTTTCGACAAGATCCA
>JACPTH010000305.1 GCA_016192885.1 bacterium
CGTTCAGACCCGTGGGGGCGTTCACCCAGCCGCTTTCAGGAAAAGGTTTCGAACCTTCCCCAGGACGCTTAACATACATTGAATGAACGAAGGCTGTTTTACCGGCATATTCTATCTTATACCAGTCTCCCAATTGCCCAAGAATCGTAAGTTTGTCCCCGCTCTTTAAAATTCCAAGGATGTCCCCCCATGGGCTGCTTCGAACGTTAAGAGAAGTTGAAACCTCAACGGTTCCGGGAATTTTTTCACCTTCTTTTATTGGAGGAAGCTTTGATGTCGGGGTCGTATATACTGATTTATCAATTTTTACATCTCTTCCTGAAAAGGGATTATCGCCCGCGGTGGCGATGTTTACCGCATTCAAAAGTAAGATAACGAGAGCGGATAAAATCAAAAATCGTTGTCGAGAATTCATAACCCCCCCCCAATAAAAAAGATTCGGGAATTCGCCTTGAATTTTTAGCTTAAATCAGATTTGTTTCTTGCCTTCGTAAAAAGTATATTTTATTATACACTTTCCTTGCTGGAAAGTTTTACCAAATTGAGATAATATTTAATCCATGGAAAAGTCAGGTTTACTTGATCTAAGAATCTTCCCGTTCTTTCAGACCATTCCGCCATGGGAACTTGCCAATATAAAAAAGGTTTGTCGATATCAAAAGTTTGCCTCCGGAACAAAAATCCTAGATGAAGGAGAAGAACCAAAAGAGTTTATTTTACTATTGGAAGGCCAAATTGCGGTATTGAAGATGCACCAAGGAAAAAAGAAAACTCTTTTTTCTCTCGACCCAGGGCAAACCTATGGGGAAGTTGAAATACTCAACGGAACTCCTATTCTTGCAACGCTGGTTGGGTATCAAGATTTCCAAGTGATGTTCGTTCCAAAGGAAGTTTTGTTAAGATTAATCGGTCTTTACCAAGGTTTCGCGCGTGAAATTCGAGACATGTACTCTAGACGGGCTTACGTTCTTCTTCAACAGGGTGTATGCTCCACCCCTTTTGGGCGAATCGTAACCTTTTTTAACACCAAAGGGGGCGGATTGCTTACAAAAAAATGGGGGAAAAGGGTTGTTTTGGTGGATCTAAATCTCTCCTTCGGCGATCAGTCAGTAATTTTAAATCTTCCCATCGACAAAAATATTTTTGAACTCTCCCGTGAAAGGCCTCCCCTAAAAATTGAAAAGATTGAGGCGCAACTTACAAGACACCGTTCGGGGCTTCAAGTGTTGCTCCCACCCCCTCTCCCTGAGCTTTCAGAAAAAATCCGGCCTGAGTTCGTTGAACAAGTTTTGGATTTACTAAGAGCCCACTATGACTATGTGATAGTCGATACTCCAAACCATTTGACCGATCTGGAGGCAAGGGTTTTGGAAGAAAGTGATTTGATTCTTTTGATGATGACCATGGAATTAACTTTTATCAAAAACACAAAGCTTTTACTTGAGCTTTTCCAACGAATGAAAATCCCGCGCGACAAAGTAAAAATCGTTTTAAATAGGGCGTTTAAGTCTCTTGGGCTCGAACCTTCTAGAGTTGAATCATCCCTGCGATATGCCATAAGCCATTTCATACCGAGCGATGGAGAAGTGGTGATTCCCTCAATTAACAACGGGGTTCCATTTGTTCTTCAAAAATTGGAAAACTCCCCGCTTATTTTCGCGGTGGAAAAACTTTGCAGAAGAATCGTAGGGGAAGAACCCGACAAAGGAACCTGGAACATGTTTTCCTTGATTCGCGAGGTGTTGGGGCTTTAACCAGGGTATCCTTTATACAATTACGAATTAAAAATTACGAA
>JACPTH010000306.1:0-1120 GCA_016192885.1 bacterium
GAAAAAATTCGTCAAATCATTCTCTTAGAAACCAAAATAAAACGGGAAATTGCCTTGTGTTTACCTCAAATTATTCTTACAAGTAAAGCTCCCAAAAACAATAAAAACATCGAGAGGCCCATTTGGAAAGTGTAGATAGGAAGCATTTTGGTTTCTGAAACATTTTCGAAATGAATATCCAAAAGGTTCCAAATTGAGCGGAAAATTGCAAAAAATCCATAAGTAAAAAAAATATATCCAAAAATCATCTTGTACTTTCCGGAGGAATAGTAAAAAACAACCGCGGAAAAAATAAAAGAAGCAAAAGAATATCCTAAAATTTTCGGCCATGAGCGATAAATCAGCGAGAGCGGAACTTCGCTAGCAGGCAATGATGCCAACCAGGCAAGAAAAACGAAAGATAAAAACGCGCAAAAACTCCCGCCGATGATGCTTATCTCTGCTCGTAAATTACTCACGCGAATCATTCACCTTCCGAAAATTACTTCCCTATGCAAAACCGCTCAAAAATACGGTCAAGAATGTCTTCATCAACTGTTTCACCCGTAATCTCGCCTAGATATCGAATGGCATCCATTAGGTCAGCCGAAAGAAGATCATGGTACAAATGTCCGACTCCTAATCTTGCGCGATTAATAGTCTCAATAGCTTTCGAAAAGGACTCATTTTGTCGAGCTCCAAGCATTACAAGGTCATTAAATGCTGAAATTCCAATGCTTTTTGCCCTCTCTTCGATTGAATTTTGCAACAAATCAATTCCCGTCCCAAATTTCGCGGAAACATGCACTGATGGTATATCGAAAAAAAATCCCGGATGCGAGTTATTTGGAAGATCGGATTTGTTGAGGACAGCAATTGCAGGAGCTCCGGTTTCTTGAACCAATTGAAGAACATTTTGATCCTCTTGCAAAAATGCAGTCGATGAATCAAAGACCGGCAATATAAGAAAAGCGGATTTTAGCGCTTCATGCGTTTTTTGAATTCCAATCGCTTCGATCGGGTGGTCGGTTTCGCGAAGGCCCGCGGTGTCGATTAACCTCACAGGAAGCTCGCCTATGCTCCAAACCTCTTCCAGGGTATCGCGAGTCGTTCCAGGAATCTCGGTTACAATCGCTCTATT
>JACPTH010000306.1:1138-1770 GCA_016192885.1 bacterium
TCTATTCCGGCCAAGCAGGGCATTTAAAAGACTGGATTTACCGGTATTGGGTTTCCCTACGATTACCACATTTAACCCGGTTGAAAGGAGATTCCCCTGCCTAACGGATTCAGAAAATCTCTTTAAATCAGCAATGATAACATCCAATTCTCGGGTCAAAGCGATCTCATCGACTTCCTCAAGCGAATCTTCCGGAAAATTCATGCATGCTTCAATGTGGGTAAGGCTTTCTAAAATCTTTGAGCGAATGAGTTCGAGACGCCTCAAAGGAATGCCGTTCAATTGATTTAAGGCGATTCTAACTTCCGCGACCGAAGAGGCAGAAATGAGGTGTGAGGTAGCTTCGACATCCAAAAGATTCATTTTCCCATGGAGAAATGCGCGACGAGTAAACTCCCCAGGCTCAGCAGGTCGCGCGCCGGCTGAGAAAAGAGCGCTTAACGCCGCAGTTAGAATGACATGATTGCCATGGGTAGTTACCTCAGCGACATCTTCGCCGGTAAAAGAAGAAGGCCCATGAAAAGTTGCCACAACCACCCGATCGAGAGGGGCTTTACTATGAGGATCGAAAAAGGTGCCCGGATATGACGAAGAATGAGCGGGAAAATGCCTTTTCCCGAGAGGACGAAAAA
>JACPTH010000307.1 GCA_016192885.1 bacterium
CTTCATTGTTCACTTTGAGGGTGAATGAATACAGAAGATAGAATTCGGAATTCTGAATTCAACACAATAAACGGTTACCAAAATTTAGGTATTACTTTTCCGAAAACGAGGCCCAGGAATCCGGGGACTCCCAGACCTTTACACGCTTAAGTCTTATCGGAGAAAGCTTACTTTTTATTCGATTAAAGATGTAGGAAGCAAGGTTTTCTGAGGAGGGATTAATCGTGTCGAAGGGATGAATTGTATTCAAATTATTGTGATCCAACGGATCGATCACTTCCTTGAGCGCGCTTTTTACTATTCCAAAATCGACTGACATTCCAATATCATCAAGTCTTTGAGTCTCAATGGTTACCGCAACTTTAAACCTCTGCCCGTGAAGTTGCTCGCACTTGCCTTTATAACCCCGAAGAAAATGCGCAGCATCAAAGTGAAGTCTCACTTGAGCATTGTACATACGACCCTCCAATTTTCTTTCAGTTATCTTGAGGTAGCGCGACCATGTACCGCATTAAATCTGTTTTTTACCGCTTGCACTGCCGCAACCTGCGCTTTGGTTAGAACAATTTTATCAAGCGCTCGAAGAACATTGGTTCCGCAGTGGACTTCCCCCATGCTGTTATGATAGGGAGTGTCATCGATAAAATGGACTTTGTTTCCTTGCGATCGAAATCTTGCCTCAATGATTTTGTTGAAGGGAGGGAAATAGCAATCGGGTACGACCAAATGATTTCGAACAACCAAAAGATTAACAACGCCTGGAAGGTATGCGCAACACCCTGAAGGAGTTGAACCATTTCGTCCTTCAAAAAAGCAGGGCCATGCGATTTCCTCGAAATCTCGAGTCGGATCATTCGTTACTTTTCGAATGTAGTCTTTAAGTTGTGCCACATTTTTATCGATGATTTCGCCGATTTTGCGATTCAAAGCAATGAAATTATCTTCAGAAGAACCCTTCCCTTGATTGGGATTGCGTTTTTGCGCTTGAATAACGGCTCGGACCCGAAGAAGAAAGTCGCGATCGCCCGAATCTAGTTTAGAAAAATCTTCATCGGAAGCTCCGGACAAAACTTCAAGGCCGTATTCAGGATCGGCCCGAACTATGCTGTAACCTCTTGGAGCATGCGGCGTCGGAATAAAAGATAGATACTCGTCAATATGTCCGACGGTAAGCCATCGAGTTTCCGGGTTAAACATTCGACCCGAATATCCCGCTTTCTCTAAAAATTCCTTACACGGCTTCGTGATTGTATTTCCGGAAACAAGTACATCGTCAAATGGCACTACTTCAAGATTACCGCCGTAATCTCCATGGGCCATACTGTTTGAAGGATTCTTGGCATAAGTAAGACCCCACATTTCAGCTAAGACTTTTGGCAATCCGGAAAGACCTCTTCCCCGATTTGAATCGAAAACGGCCGGAACGAATTTTCCGTCTTGGGAGAGTTGCGCGGAACACAATTCCATGCAATCTTGGACCCAAATATCGCCGGATGAAAATTTCTTATTTACTTCCAAATATTTTTCCGCATCTTCTTGACTGATTCCAAGTTGAGAAATTGGATCTCCGCCTGAGGTGATGATATGAAGTTTAATTCGAGCGGATTCAGGGAGGTTTTCCGCTTCATTCACTTTTTTGATGATGTTGAAAAGGTCTTTAACGAAACGAGATGTTCCTGATGTAAAAATTACAAGGATCTTTTGAGGAGCGTGGTTGTTGTCAATCAATTTTAGTTTGTAAATTACTTCTTTTTGGGGTGAAGCGCCAAAAACGCTTCCAACCGCGGAAACCAGGAAAAGCCCAAGGAAAGCCCAAACAAAGCGGAATTTGCGCATACCTTTCTTTCTCCTCCCAAAATAGCGATTAAATATTATAACACACCCGGAAAAAGACGAATTAGGAAAAAATAGGAAGCTTTCAGCTATCAGCGGTCAGCATTCAGCAAAAACCTAGGAAATTCTTTACCGACCATTTTCCCTTAATGGGATGGATATTTTTGAAGGAGTTTTCGAAGGGCCACGGGATTCGGTGCGGATGCCAAAGCCACTTCTCGATTTACGATTCCTTGTTGAATTAAGGCGGCAATTGAAGTTTCAAGCGTAATCATTCCAAATTCGGTTCCGGTTTCAAGAAAAGATTGAAGTAAATGAATCTTTCCTTCGGCAATCATGGAACGAACCGCGGAAGTGTTAATCAACAACTCAAACGCAGCGACACGCCCACCCCCAATTTTCGGCAAAAGGAATTGCGAGATAATTCCCCTTAAAACCATTGAAAGTTGAAGAAGAATTTGTTGTTGTTGGCCTTCGGGGAAAACGTTAATAATACGTTCGGCGGTTTGTACAGCGGAACTGGTGTGAAGGGTGGAAATGACCAATTTCCCCGTTTCCGCGGCGTTCAGGGTGAGGGCAATCGATTCGGGGTCGCGCATTTCCCCGACCACGATAATATCCGGGTCTTGGCGAAGGACCGACAACAAGCCTTCGTAGAAACCGGGACAATCGCTTCCAATTTGCCTTTGGTTAATTATGCAAAGTTGATCTTCAAACTGGAATTCTATCGGATCTTCGAGAGTAATGATATGCCTTTTGGCATTCGTGTTGAGGAACGTTATAAAACTGGCCAATGAAGAGGTTTTTCCGGCCCCTGTTGGACCGGTTATAAGAATTAATCCGTTCGGTTGCTCGATTAGTTTTTGAGCCGAGAGAGGCAACCCGATTTCCGCGAAATCCATTACGCGAAAGGGAATAACCCTAAAAACCGCCCCAATTCCGTTGGTGTCGCGGTACAAGTTAACGCGAAAACGGCAAACTCCTTCAAGGGAATACGCGAAATCCAATTCACACGATTTCTCAAAAACCCGAATTTGTTCGGAGGAAAGGAGACTTTCGAGGATTTTGTCAAAATCGCGATGATTGAATCGAAAACCGTCAACAGGCATAATGGTCCCGTCAACCCGAATATTAGGAACGATTCCGACCTTTAAATGCAGATCAGACGCGCCTTTCTCAAACGTGAATTTAAGAAGTTCATAGAAAAGGTTTTCACTTCCCATGGAAGACATTATATCTCTCTTTCCCTAGCTAACCAATACCTAAAATTCTATCTAAAATTCTAATCCAAAATTAGCGCTATATCGCCTATCTTCTCGATCGCCAGGCCTCGGGCCGATTTCATCCGAATACGTGGCAAATTCAAGGCGAACCACCCGAAACCGCATGGTAAAGCCGCCGGACAGATACCCGCCTCTGACCCCGGCTCTAAGTGAAAGCCATGTCCATGGTTCCGATCGGGAGGGCCGGTTAGGGGTCGAATGGTGGTTCCCAAATTCAATCTGCGCCGTAGACTCCCAATGGTCGGATCTATCTCGGTTTCAAAGACATTGAAAACGGTTAACCCAAGGGTTTGATTCCATGGGTTATTCAGTTGCCAAAAGGTGCCCCCGTCAAAATCAAAAGTTTCTCCCTTTGTTCTTCCCGCTCGAAGGGCGCTTTCATTCAAGCTTGCAAAATCTCTTGCGAAATAACTTTTATCTAAAAATTGACGCGATAGGAATTTCAACGTAATTCCCCACCATCCTAGCGCCTGGTCTTGAAAAAGGGATCTAACCCCAGGAATCGGCTTTGAAAGCGACCCGGACAAAACGGAGTCGATCAATCCAAAAGCTCTTACCTGCGGGTTAGTCGGTCGAACAACGTCGATTTGGCCGAGCGCTTGATACAAAAAACCAGCTCCAAACCCTTTTTCCCCAAGATAATATGCGAAGTTGGAAGCAAGGGTACGCGAGTATTGCCCCATTATGCTCGAAAGAATCGAATTGTTTTCCGCCCTATTTTCAGGCGTGTCTTTGTCCGACAATCCCGAAGTTTTGTTCTTTACCCTTCGAAAATCTTGGTTAATTTCGCCATCAGCATTCACGACGGCAAATTTGTTGTTCTTTATCTGGAAAAGCCCTGCGGGGTTCGATAAAAGCGCCTGATGGTCATCGGCTACGGCAACCGAAACCCCACCCATCCCTCGAATTCTAACGGTTTCGTATTCAAGCAAGGGGGCGTAATACTTGTTTTTTCCCAACAAAGGGGCGGCGAAGAAAGAGAAAAACAGCAACATAACTGCAATAGTCTGAGGTACTTGCAAAAAACATTCGAAAGCAGGCATTGGGTTTGCAAACCCGCCACTACGTTTGCGAAATCTTGGCTTCGTAGGCAAAAAGCCTGCGCAACCCCTGATTATTAAGGTTTTTTCAAAATAATTTTGCAAGGTAGCTAGTCTGAGAATCGCTTTTTTATTACTTTTCTTGAAAAATAATGCGAAGCTTCAATTATTCGGCTCCGTCTAGGTTCATTATGGCCACTGAAAAGCTTGAAAGGTTTACTTCGAAAACCGGGTTTGCAGCTTGGAGGCGATTGACTAAATCGCCGACGGCAAGAATCGTTGCGCGATTAGAAGGAGTATACTGCCCGGTCAAAAGTCGTCCTTCAACAGGGGTTATGAAGGTCCATGTGGCTCCTTGTCCGTCGAATCCATTTACAAGATCGAGAAAGGTCTGTTCAAGAGTTGAATCGGTTGAAGAGGGACCGGTTACGAGATCTTTGTACAAATCGACCCATGAAGGCGTATTTTTGTCGTTAGTATCAAAATCAATTTCATCATTACTTTCTAGACGGCCGTTTCGATTTGTGTCATATTTATCCAAAAGAACCCGTACCGCGCTTACCAAGCGCATTAAAGCTCTTGCAATTAGATCCGACTGAACAGGCATGGGATTTTGCATTAAAAGTTTTACCGCGGTTTCCAAATAGGGCCGGTTAGAGGTTTGTTTCGCCGTTTTGAAAGTCACCGGCGATTTGTCATATGGCCCGGAACCATTTTGGAGGGCATCAAGTACCGACAAAAGACTGAACCCACCCAAGCCTGCTATGGCTTCACCCTGACCTCTGATTGTTTCAATTCCTCCTTCCCCCTCTTTGGCGAGAGAGTCAAAAATTTCCTTCGCAAGAGGAAAATCCCCAGAATTCAGCGCCAGACGGCCTTCATCAACCCTTTGATCGACGGTGCGAGCTGCGAGCGTAGTATCCACCGCATCAAAGAGGTTGCAACCGCTGAAAAGGAGGGAGAAAAGAACACCTCCCGCGGCAATAAACCAGGCTTTTCGAATATTCATAGGTTCCATAGCACAAACCTAACCCATATAATCGACGAGATTCGCGGTTTATTGAAGTTTACCGCTCACTTTGGATGGTAAATTTCACGTAACTTCTCAATAACTCGGAGCAAAGTATAAATTGTCGATGAAAATTTGGCAAAAAAACCATTTGTCTCGAAAAATATAGAGGTGGTATCCTCAAATCGGAAAAAGGAATTTCCTATCCTAATATCCTAAATTTAAAATGACCGAAAATTCCCGCGAAAAAACCGGATGGTTTGTTATCATTGCCCTGATTTTCTTTTTTTACTTTTTGGGATATGGGTTTTGTCGTTACGCTAAAATGGTCGTCCATTACACAGCCTTCAGCGCCGGAACGATCACCTTACACCAGGTTGAGGCCGGGGACGCCAAACTTGCGAGCCCCAATCCGATTATTGCCGCATTTTTCACCCCCCTGCGGTGGCTGGAAATACGATTTTGGAATCTATACCAGCCTCCCGGCCCTTGAATCCGCGTGAATAACGAAATGGTCCGCCCTCGGTTGTGGAAATTTGAAAATTCGATCGATAAGTGAATTTTTCATTTTTTATTCCAAATTTTCAGTGGACTTTCATGAAATTGCAAAAGTTTTTCGGAAATTTCGGCGAATTATTGAGGTGATTTTAGATCGTGGCAAATAGGCTGCTTCCGAATACTTTGATTTTCGAGATCACCTCAAGATGTAATCTTGATTGTCTGCACTGCTACAACGTTTGGAAAAATCCATTCGGTTATAAAATCGGGGAACTTCCGACAATCGAAACCCTTGACCTTCTCAACCGATTTCTGACCCAAACCGGAGCCAAAAGCGTAACTCTGACCGGCGGGGAGCCGCTTTTGCGGAACGATCTTCCGGAAATCATTTCGTGGTTGAATTCCCGGAAGGTATCAGTGAATCTGATAAGCAACGGAAATTTATTATGCCAGGAAAAGTGGATTGCAGCGCTTTGCGGTAAAATCAGCATTTTCGAACTTCCACTATTATCCTGCGAGAGGGAAATCCACGACCGGATGAGCGGATTTGATGGAGCATTCGATTCCGTCACGCGGGCGATAGCTGAATTGAAGCTAGCGGGAGAGCGCGTAGTTTCCGTTTTCGTTGCGACAAAGCTTAATTTGCCCACATGGGCGGAAACCCTCGAACTTGCCTTCGCTCTCGGAGTGGATGGGGTCATGTTCAACCGTTTCAACCCGGGAGGAAGAGGTTTTCAGAATCTCCAAAGATTGCAGGCGACTCCCGAAGAACTGCAAATGGCGCTTCGAATCGGGGGTGTCTTTTCGATTTGTCCGAATTCACGCGAATTTCCTTTGGTTACTGCGGTGCCGGAACCGATCGGGCATATTACACCATGGATCCCATCGGAAATATCCGGCCCTGCAATCATTCATCCACGATTCTCGGAAACATCCGTGAAAAATCGATTCAATCCATGATTGACGGGGCTGAGATGGACCGGTTCGTTGATGCGTGTCCGGATTTCTGCAAGGGTTGCGGAATGGAAAAAATCTGCATTGGCGGATGCAAAGCCGCGGGAGAAGCTTGTTTTGGAAACCTGAATGAGTTGGAGCCGTTCGTCCGCGAATTTAAGGCAAAAGTGAAAAAAGTTCGAGAAACCTGAAATGAGCTTGGGGCAGATTTACCACAGGAGAAAAAAAAGAACGGCAAGCACAATCAGGATTATTTCAATTTTGGAAAACCCCGCTTCAATGAATAGAATCCAAACTTGAGTTTCGGACGAGTAGGTAGATTTTAGA
>JACPTH010000308.1 GCA_016192885.1 bacterium
CCCTTGGCGAGAGAATTCGACAAATGGGCGCCAGTTTAGCAAAAAGCGATCACCAAAATGCAAAACTCTCTTTTCAAGGAATTTTAAAAACTTGGGTTTCGTTTGATAATTCCTATCGTAATACCCCCTCTTTGCTAGGTTCCAAGGATCCATCATACTTTTGTTTATTTCGCGCCATTTCAAGCCAATTAGGAAACATCCAAGCGATGCTTGAAAAGGATTTTTTTCGAGATACGCACGACCAACTGGAAAACCTTATTACAGTTATCGATCGTCTAAGCGCGACTTCGTCTCCCAGAAAGGGAGTAAAGGAAATTCTGAATGCGCAAATTTGCCTCAATTCGCTGTCCGCGGGTTATATGCAAAACAATGCCCAATCGATGCTTAAAGAAATAGATTCTCTTGAATCGGCACTTAAGATTCTTTCCGTTTCGATTGCTTCAGCTTCTCTTCCTTGTTTGAATGGAATTACAAAGACGGTCAAAGATTTGAGAACCGCAATTAATCAATCCAATCCTCCCAGCGTTCGAGGTGTTGATGTGGCCCCAATTTACACCAAGTTAAAAAATTACTTTTCTGAGTTTAAGTCAATAGCTTTTAAAAATGATTGGCTTATAAAGTAATTTTTTTTTGGTTTCTTCAAGAAAGGAAAAAAACATGCTTTCAAAACAGGAGATCGAACAATTTGCCCAGCAAATATTTAAATTCCACACCAAACAAGCCCCTGGGTTGTATATTGGGATTTTAATGGTTGATTACGCCCGCGAGGCGTTAGGAACCGTTAAGGGAAAAATGAATGCCATCACCGAAACCCAAGCATGTTTATCGGACGTAGTACAGGTAATGACCGGGTGTACAATGGGAAATAGATATTTAAGAGTCATGAAAGACATTGGACGTTTTGCTTTGGTTCTTTTTGATCGAGAAGACGGTCGAGGGATAAGGGTTTCCGTTGATCTTTCAAAAATCAACCCCACTGAGGCTCCGGAAATGTACAAATTTTTTCATAGAACCCGCGACCCCAAGGTAAATCTGGGCGGGCCTGAGCGCGAAGCTTCCGGGAAGAAGATAATTCAGGAGTTTGAAAAATTGGGGAGGGAGTTGTTCATTCTTCAAAAAGTTCTTATTTTAGAGCACGGAAAACCTCCTATGCTCCCCGCAAAAATCTGCCCTACCTGTCGGGAGACATTTCTACAAAGGGATGAAACACATGCGGAATGCGATTTTTGCTCTGGAACACACAAGTATTATGATCAGTGTAATTTTTGATTAAGGTCGCCTCCTCAAATCAAAATCAAACTTCAAAAACTATCCCTATTTTTTGAGCTGTTACTAAAAAAATTAAATTTGGAGAACGCTCATTCAGGGTTATCAAAAATTTTGAGGTTTTTCCCCGGATAGCTAGGGAGTCAACCCCCCAAAGATTAAACCGCATAATGCTGAAAAAATGATTACAAGGGTTACATAACTTAGCGTCTTTTTTTTCTCGATTATTGAAATCAGAGCCAAAATGCTTGGAAGGCTGACGACCGGCCCAGAGAGAAGCAAGGAAAGCGCTGGCCCCTTATGCATTCCCCAGGTCATGAACAATTGAACCACGTTTACCCCTACTATTGACCCAAAATAAAGCATTGCCCCAATTAATGAAGAAATAAGGTTGCTGGAGATCGAGTTTTCTTTCATCAATCCGAGATAATCAACCAAAGATGGAGCCCCCCCCAAAAAACCGGAAAAGAAAACCCCTAAAAAAACCATCGGCATTATTTCACAAGCTTGACGCCCAGTGCGTTTTAACCATTTTCTGGTTTCATCCCAAGAAAACCAACTTTTAAGCATCAAAACAATAACAACGATCTCAAAAAACAACAATGCCGTCTTCCCCAAAAGTTTTGATAAGCTAGCGGCTTGCTCGGAATCTGAAATAAATGAACCAAAAAATTGAACCGGAACAAGACGATTCGTTACAAAAGCCAACGCTTCAGTGGACGTCAACATTACCAATACCAACAAACCGAAAAAAAGCCACTCTTGAGTAGAACTTCGAACCCCTTTTCGGAGAACCGCTTCTTCTTCAGGCTTTTCTTCGAAACGGTAGAATAATTTGTCCATAATGAAACCTAACGCAATGGCGGAAATAAAAACGGAAATTATTCGTGCCCAGAGCATGGAAATGGGAAGCATTTTCCATGTGTAAATCACTGAAATTAGGTTTATCGCGGGAGATGCGTATAGAAAGGCGACTGCCGGGCCTATTCCTGCGCCACTCTGAATAAGGCTCATAAATATGGGTAGAATCCCGCAGGAACAGATGGTTAAAATCGCCCCGGCAACCGCAGCAAGAGGATAACTTAAAAAAGGGTTAGTTCTTTTCCCAAGGGTTTTAACAATTGTGTCTTTTGAGAAAAAGGTCGAAATTGCCGCGGCCAAAAAGAAGGCCGGTATCATTGCCGAAATAAGATGTTGAAAAAGGAAATTGGAAAGTTCCTTCACTCCAGACAAAGACCCGGAAACAAAAAATGGTAATTTCTCCCCCTCGGGGCTTTTCCATAGGAAACTAATTCCAACGCTTAAAAAAAAAAAAAGCCATGCCAGAGAAAAAACCGACTTTTCAAAAAAAGTTTTCTCTTCTCTCCCCTCTTTTACTTTGGGATGCTTGGGCGCATCACATCCTATTTCGTCAAGTCTGTCCTTGGTTCCGACTTCGCATTCAGGCACGGAAAAGCTCCTTTTGAAAATTTGAAAAACTCGGTTAAAACATGGATCGCCCTGTAGAAATCGTATTCTTGTTGGCGGGATTTCCAAAAAAATCTATTGCTGTAGGTAGCTAATTTAGATTACCATAGGTTTTGTGTGATTATTAAAGTTTCTTTCGAAAAGGTGAAAAATGCCGGAAGAACCTTTCTCTTTGCGGTGCCCCCATTGTCAAAAGGATAGCGCTTCCGTATCGGTTTGCACCCAATGCGGGAAGCCGATGTCCACCGCGGAAAGAGTTGAATTAAATGAGATTCCATCCGGACAAGTCAGGTTCCAAGACGAGTGGAAACCCGGTTGCGGAATAGTTTTTATCATTTTCATTATTCTGCTTTTCCAAGGCCCGAGGTTATTTTACCACTTTTCATCTAGAAAGTTTTCTTCCGGCCCTTCAAACTACCGGCAAAAAAACTGTTATTCCAACCTTCGGATTTTAATGGGCGCGATAGAAATGTATAACATGGATTACAACGACTGCATTTATTTTGATGGGAGAAGCGTTCCCGTTAAACTTCTTCTTGGGGGCGGTTACTTAAACTCAAACCTACCCCCAAGATGCCCAATTTCGGGAATGCAGTATTTCTTGAAATCTGATTCCGGAAATGGAAATAACACTCGTGCTTTAAATGAACCTATCCAACCTACCGGAACGGAAACCGTCGGAGTCGTAACCTGTCCGACTTGCGGTTCACCTTAGAGGATTAAAAATGTTTCTTCTTCCCGCGAAAATTGTTAAAAAGTCAGTGATTTTTCTTTGGGTTTTTCTCTTTTCGGCGGTTTTTATTCCTAATGTCGGAAATGCATGGTCTTTCCATACCCATCGAAAAATCGTTTCCGATGCTCTCAACAAGATGCCGGTTAATTTCCAAGCACGATTTGGAGCCTATAAAGATATCATTTTGAAAGGTTCTACCGATCCTGACACCATTTTCAAGGATTTCGAAAATCATGTTTACCATATTCATGGAAACTTCAGAAAATCCTCGCGTCGTTTTAGAGAACTCTTTTCGGAGATTTCCACCAAACTCCGGCAAAGAGAACCAAACGAGGGAATAGCTTACTTATTAGGGGTTTACGCCCATTATATCGCTGACATAAATCAACCTCTTCACACTGACGGCCAAGAAATTGACCCAATGGAAGATGATTACCACTCAAAATTTGAAAAAGAGGTTGAAGGAAGGCTATCAAAAATTCCCTTGACCTTTGTAGCTTTCAACCCCGTTACAAACCCCGTTGAAAGACTTGAATCTATGGCGATCTCGGCAAATGTGTTTTATTCTTCGATTGGGAATGCGTATAGAACGGGAAATCGTATTTTTGACCTGACTCAGATGCTTGAAAAGCAATATAACGCCTCGGTCCAGAACGTGGTTGATTATTGGTTAGGGATCTTAAAGGATTCAGGGGCGGGAGAATCAGAACTTGGAACATTTTCCAAACCTGTTTTTCCAAACCCTTCAATATCATCCGGGGTTGCTCAAACGAATTTGATGATTTCAGAAGCTGAAAATCAAGCCCCGGTAGATATAAATTCAGGGAGCATCGAGCAACTTATCGCGATTCCTGGGATCGGAAAAAAGAAAGCAGAAACCATTATTAATGGGCGCCCTTATAAGAGCATTTTTGATC
>JACPTH010000074.1 GCA_016192885.1 bacterium
GACCAACGGCTTAAAGGGGTCTTTTTTTTCATTTACCGGTTTAAAGACGCAAGTCTGAGCAAGAGAATCTACCTGCTCCGTTTCAGTCATTGAAGGGTTGATTTGCGCTGAGGGCTCTTCCGCGGGTTCAGCTCCGGGCGCTTCGGCGGGATTTGCTCCGGGCGCTTCGGCGGGATTTGCTCCGGGCGCTTCGGCGGGATTTGCTTCTTCGGCAGAGCCGGCTTCTTTATTTTCCGTGGGGGAAGCAGAATCCTCGCTAGGAATTGAAAAAGAATCAGGTTCTTCAGCATGAGCGCAATTCACCGCCGAAAAGAGGATCAACCCAAAAGAAAACAAAATCATCAAGGAATTTGATCTATTGGTTTGCGAGCATTTCATGGCATTCTCTCCTCGATTTCATAGCATTTTACTCATGTTTTGTACCAAACCAATCGGAAAATTCACTCTTTTCCACCTCCTAGTCGGAAATGAAGGGCTATCGTTCAAAATACTTCTTCGGCACTCGATAAATAACATTATCGACCGGTACAGATTTTTTGTTCACAATTAACCAAGTAAAATAAACATTTCCTGTTTATTTTTCTTCAACTAAAAATAACCTTCGACGTTTCTCTAAATTAGAATAAACAACAAGTTTGTCCGGTAATATATCGACTACTTTAAACTTTCCATCCACATTTTGGTCCTTTTGGAGCACCAAAAATTTATTTTCAAACACTACCATTGCCAGCCTATCATTATCATTCCCGCAAATTCCGTTAACCATCTATCGTTGCTATTCCCGCAGATTCCTTGAACAACCAACTTAATCGGAGGAGCGGGAGGGGGTTGAATTATAGGTTCGGAAGCAACAATAGGCTCAAAATGAATGCGTTCTTGGCGATCAGGTCTGCGGATTAAAGGTTTAAATGGGTCTTTCTTTTCATTGACCGGCTTGAAAGGGTGCGTTTGAGAAAGTGATTCCACCTGATCTGATTCATCCGCGGAATCGAAAGAGTTGTCCTGTGATAAATTTTCCCCGGAAAAAAGAACTCTTGGGTTGGCCAGGAAAAAAACCGAAAGGAAGAAGCAAGCAAACAATGAAAATCGAAAAACCTTCATTATTGTTGTATTTTGGCCCAACTTAAAATCCTCCCATTATATAAACCTTGGCGCTCAAATTCACTGTAATATAGGGACTTTTTGATTTAACATCGGTTTCGGCGGAAACTGAAATGGTGATGGCCCCCGCCGCCAGGTTTACGATTTTTCGTTTCTCCATAATAAGCAGAAAATTCCCGACGTCCGAAAAAGTTCCCGAGAGGCTAATTTCTATAGGCAATTCAGACCATTGTTCCGCTCTTACAAGGGGGGAAATGCGGATATCATTAAATTTCACGTTAAATTTATTGGCGACAACCTCGGTTGATTCAAGCAGCTTTGGAACAACGGTGTTAAGTTGGTTGGATTCCATTGCAAGCTTGTTTTTCTCTTCCTCTTTCTTTGCAATATCTTCCTGAATTTTTGAAATTTCTCCATCAAGATTAGCTATTTGATTTTGCTTGACTTTAAGGTTGGCAATGCTCTTTTCAATCTCCGCTCTTTGATCCTGGGCGGGTTGCCAGTAATAAATGTAAAAAGCTCCAAGGGCTGCGGCCAATGCAATTACTATAAACATTACGACGGCGGCGAAATTATTCATAGGGTCAGTACTCCCTGTTTATTTAGCTTCGAAGGTGCGTTTTACACGACACGTAATATCGAATCTCATTACCGGTGCCTTCTCAAATTGGTTCTTGTTAGCGTTTGTTAGAAACACTTCTTCGAAGAAACCATGACCTTGCAGTTGATTAATGAAGCTTTGAATTCCCACTGTAAGGCGCTTACCCTCTTTGTCTTCGGGTTTGGCTGCGGCTATTCCGGTCATTTGAACTCGGCGGTCTGAGTCAATTCGTAGATTGGTCAGCCAAACAGTGTCTTCCGGGACAACTTTTGTCATTTCCTTAAACACCTCGGACCATTGAAGAAGGTTAATTCCAGAGAGTTGTTTCAATTGATCGATTTGGATATTGAGTTGGGAAAGTTGTTGGTTAAGCCGATCGCGCTCGTCGAACTTTTTTGATTTTGTCGCAATTTCTTGCTCCAACTCAGTCTTTTCCTTTTCCTTATCTTTATTAAAGTCTTCGATCCAAATTGTGGCGAAGTAAAATCCGGCAAGGATGGCCGCCACCGCAATCACGCCAAAAATAGCGGCGAAGGGGATCTGAATCGGCTTGCGCCGCTTTATCGTTATCAGGTTTACTTTAATCATTTTTCTTATTCCACCGCCCCTCTTAATGCCAAGCCAATGGCAACCGTAAATTGTTGGAGGTTGCTATAAAGGGAATCAGTGTCGGAAGTCGTGACCGCAACTCCCTCAAGGGGGTTCCCCATATAAACATCCACTCCAAGTTCATTGCTTAAATACGTGTTAAACCCCTTCAAATTTGCCGTTCCACCCGAAAGAATGATTCTATGAATGAGGGGTTCGCGCGATTGGGCCTTAAAGTAATCGAAGGAGCGCCGAATTTCTGAGGATAATTCTTCAACCGTGGTTCTAACAACCTCGGAAACTTCGTTTTCGGTTCCTCCCCCAATGTTGATTTCAGCCTCGGTTACCTTTATCTGTTCGGCTTGATCGAACTCTTGCTTCATTACGTTCATGATCATTTGCGTAATATTGTTTCCGGCAATCGGAATATTTCGGGTGAACATTAGGGTGCTGGCTTTTAAAACGGAGATATTTGTCGTTCGGGCCCCTGCGTCAATCACCGCGACAACTTCTCCGCCCTCTTGGGAATCTGCGGTCTGTTTTATTGAGGTCTCAAGGGCGTTAAGAGCTGCAATAGTATCGACATCTATGGCTTCCGTCCCAACGCCGGATTGTTTGAGGATATCCATGTAACTATTAACAAGTTCTTTTTGTGCAACAACCAAAAGAATGGAGGACTTTCCACCTCCCTCTTCATCGACCAAATCTTGGAGAACGGCGTGAGTAATACTCACCTCTTCAATCGCATATGGAACGTATTGTTCCGCTTCAATTCGAACCGTCTGCTCTAATTCATCCGGAGTCATTTTGGGAAGTTTAGTAAATCTCATAATGACATTTTGTCCCGAAATGGATGCAAAACTACGTTCCGGCTTGATTTTTGCGTTCTTCAAAAGTTCTTTAATTACCGCCACAATGGAAGGAGCATCCTTGATGTTTCCTTCTTCCATTGCGCCCTGTGGAAGCGGTGAAATCCCATACCCAATTACTTCAGGTCCGGTAGGGTTCTTTTTTAATTGGATAACCTTCACCGACGAGGTTCCAATATCGACTCCAACAGACGTGTTGCTTGTCCCGAAGGTAAACAACCCCATAGTTTATTCCTCCACGATCGAGATCCCGAACTACAAAGACTTGCTCCAAAAAAAATTTAGAACGCTACTTCGTTATATCGGTTAAGTAAGAATAATAATTGATAACAAAATGAAAGAATGGAAGAGTGAAATAATAATTAAATTGAGGAGAAATTAATACAACCTACGAAGGGCAACCCGAGAATAATAGAATGGAAGAATTTGCCTATACGACCACCCTTTTCTCCCGATTTCAATCGCTCCCGATTGGCATAAACCTACCTGATGCCCATATCCCCAAGAAGAAGCAATTTTTCGCTTTTTGCTTTTACCCCCTTTAAAGATAGCTTTTGCGAAATGGAAGTGTCAAGAATGGTTTCCCGCGTGTTTCTCGTCTTCAATAAGGGCTTTCCAAAAACTATCGGTTGGATTTTTGACGATGAAATGACGTGCCACCCTTCGCGCGGTTTCAAAACTCGGCGGATCCCTTTGGAATATTGAATAACAAACACATCAGGCTCCATTTCGGATTTTCCGTTTCCCTGAATGGGGTCGCTTTTTTCTTTCTTTGCGGAAATTTGAATCGAATCGGAATTTTTTATTACAAAGGTCGTACTAGGCAAATTAAACAAACGCCTAAAAGTCGTTCCCTTAATTTTAAAAAGCGTTTTATTTGAGACAAAAGCCATTTCCGTAACTCGATCGAAGGGGCTTTCCGAGTTAATTTTCACGTCATCAATATTTTCAACCCTAATTCCTTCAGAATTCAATTGCTTTTTTAGGGAAGCGAATGAAATATCCCTGTTCCAGCGATAGTTGATTCCCCTTTGGCAAAAATTGCATTTCACCCTTCGAAGATACTCCGCCGGAGGCCCTCCCCACACTTTATCATTATCCGAGGTCATTCCCCCGCAGGTCGCGTGATATAGAGTAGAAATTGGGTTCCCTTTGTGAATCATGATTATTCCATTAGTGTCCCTAATCGCTTGCGCGACCACCGGTCGCTCGGCATTTATACCGCCATAAATTTGGCAGTGATCCTTGTTGCATAAATCGAAAACGTTTTTGCCGTGTTTTCCGCGGTTCGCGAAAGCATAGGTTCTGGCGATTACCGCTTGGGCCTTCAATGTTTCAGCGGGAGAAAGAGAACTAATCTCCGACCCAACAACTCCCATAACGTAATCCTCAAGGGACACATAATTTACGACTTTTGCGCCATTTTGTCGGAAATTGATCGATAAGGAGCCCCGATAAGGGTTTCCATTTATCACTATTCTTCCCGCTCGCGGTTGAAATCTAATTTCACGCTTCGTCAAATCAAGAGATTTTTTCGACGAGCGTTTTTTTTGCTTTGCGGCGGGATTGTTTCCGACGGCCCACTCAAACCTTTCATTCGGTCGTAGATTTTTCAACTTTTGACCTTTTTCCCCGACTAAATCTCCGCCCCCCGGAAAAACTAGGTTCACCGACGGAAGAAGGTCGAAAATTTGTATTTTGAGAGCAATTTGCTTGGGGTTTCCCGAAGGGTTTCCCGAAGGGTTTTCCGAAGAAAAAAGCTGAGCGTTGAAAAAATGCGTAAAACATAAAACAAAAAAAATGACTTTTATTCTTAGATCTTTCAAAGATTTCATAATCGCCGACCCGCCTGAACTGCCTTCCTTTGAATGAACCGATCGCGCTCGCTGAAAACGCATCCGCAGTATTTTTGCCTGTACAAATAATTCTCCCTGGCTAGAGCAAATGTATCTTTAAACATGCCCCTAACATCTTTGTAAAAAAACGGAATTTCAAGGTTCTTTGAAACCCTAGCCGCCGTAGAAAGAATAAGCTCGTGGTTCTGGTATGGGCTGATAAGAAGGGTGGAACTAAAGGCTTCGCAAGCAAGTTCCAGGGCTTTTTGGGCGGCGGATTTCAACCTTATTTCGAAGCAAACCGCGCATCTGGATGAGCCGAAATCGCCGTTCAAAGTTAAAAGAAACTTATCCAAGCCGTATTCGGAATTCCCGTATACCGCGGAGATATTTTTCGTTTGTACAAATGCTTGGAAAGATTCCAGCCTGGCTTTATATTCCAGGAAAGGATGGATGTTTGGGTTTTCCCAAAATGCCAGAATATCGTGGTGATCCTGGGAAAAGGCCGGATAAGCCCCTCCAAGGCAGGGAGCGCAACAGGCATGTAAAAGTAGGGTCATTTGCCGGAAACGGTTGAGCGAAGAACCTTCCAAGTAATAAATAAGGCGAAGAAAAACCATGCCCCTCCCACCAATTGACTCGGCAAATGGAGCATTTCCGCCAATTTTGAAGCATCCGAATCTGGAACATTGCGATCGAGAAGATCGGATTTAATATCTAAAATCACATAAAAACTAGATGTAAGCCCAATATACCTAAGTAAAACGTCGCACGCGTAAGTGCTAAAGTTTTGGGCAAAAGCGATCAAACCAATGCCAAAAAGTAAACCAAAGGAAAACCCGGCGGCGCTTCGAATGTAAAGAAGAGTAACTGAAATAAGAACTATCCCGATAGTTTTCACTACCGTCTTATCATAATTAGTCATCGTTGCAACCAAAAGGATGGCCGAACCCCAAAGCAAACTACCTAGATACCCCGCGGAAAGAATGATCCAATAGATTCCCCCGATAGTTCTACAAAGCCCGCCTTCGTCGGAAGTAAGAAAAATATTTAAGAT
>JACPTH010000075.1 GCA_016192885.1 bacterium
AAAAAACCATGAAAAACAATTCCCGTCCTTCTAAAACTCAATCCGTTCTTTCCCCGTTCGTTGACTTTCGTCTTTAAACTATGTTAGGGTTTTAAAAATATGGCCCCAAGAACCAAGTGGATTCTCGTTATAATGGCCGTTTTGGTCCTGATAATCTTGGTTGTGGCGGTTTCATATATGGCCGCTAAAAAGGCTTCCACGGGTCCGGAACCTGCGCCCGCCCCCCCTCCTTCCACCGAAACCCCAACCCACGCTCCCAAATTAGGAAGGTTCAATCTCGGAGAGTTTACCGCAACGCTAAGAGACGAGGAACTTCATTACATCAGGGTGGAAGTCGAAATCGGGTTTATGGGAAACATGGATAAAGACCTTGAGGAAAGAAAGAATGAGTTGCGTGATGCGACGATCAAAATCCTAATGAAACTCACGGTTCAACGAGCGAAGGAAGATTATGTTGACGGCTTTCTTCACAAAGAAATTGAAAAACGTTTGAATGAAATAATGGAGGCTTCGACCTCGGATAGTCGAATCATAAAAATTTTCATCCCTCAATTTCTAATTAACTAAGAAAGTGAATTTTACTTATTGCGGCGCTTAAGGTGAAGTTTCTTGAAATCCACAATTTTGCTGAATTGAGGGTAGAAAGGCATGGTTGAAACTCTTTCCCAAAGCGAAATCGACGCTTTGCTTTCCGCCCTAAACATGCCTGAAGCTGGGCAGGCTCCCTCTCCTGCTTCGCCCGCGATGGAAGGGCCTTCTCCAAGGGCTTCCCCCGAAGCGGGCGGAACGCCAAAGCCCAAAAAGGGGAAAGTTTACGATTTTAAACGTCAAACAAAGTTTTCCAAAGAACAGCTTCGAACTATTCAGCTTATTCATGAATCTTTTTCTAGGCTTCTAGGAACTTATTTGGCGACCCAACTTCGGGCTTACGCGCAAGCCAATATTTATTCCGTCGATCAAATTACATTTGAAGAATTCATTCAATCCATTTATTCCCCCACTTTTCTCATGGGTTTCCATTCTGAAAAACTAGATGGCAAGGGGCTGGTAGACTTAAATCTCAATGTGGTTTTCGCGATCATTGATAGGCTTCTTGGCGGGACCGGAACCCCTTTGGATACTCTTCGCCAATTAACCGAAATTGAAAACCAGGTTATGCAACGAATAATGTCCCATATGTTGAGCCTTTTGCGAGAGGCTTGGATAAATGTGACCGATCTTATGCCCCGAATTGATTTTATTGAATCCAATCCTCAATTTGCCCAAATTGTTCCTCCCACGGATATGGTTCTGGCGGTTGGAATTGAAATTAAAATCCAGGAAGTAACTGGAATGATGAACCTTTGCATTCCATATAATACTGTAGAATCCATTGCCATAAAACTTAACGCCGCTTCATGGTTCGCGGCGATTCGCAAAGAACCTTTAACCACCAATTTGGAAGCAATAACAGGGCAGGTTAGAATTGTTGCGCTTCCCATCGTAGCGGAACTAGGAACCGCATCTATAACCCTTAGGGATATTATAAACCTTCAAATTGGGGATATCTTGGTAACCGACCGGCTGATCAAAGAAGATCTTGATATTAGAATTGGAAGCAGGATAAAATTTAAGGGCCGGCCCGGAATTGTAGGAAAGAAGATGGCGATTTCTATTTCCCAGGTGTTTGAGCAACCCGATGAGGAGCTATTAAGTGACTGACCTTTTATCCCAAGAAGAAATTGACGCTTTACTTCGAAATGCCGATATGGCAGGCAGCGGAGAACCGGCTCCCGGGCCTGAGCCGACTAAGGCACCCGGGCCTGAGCTCACGCCTTCCGCACCTCTTCCCCAAGGGCCCGAT
>JACPTH010000076.1 GCA_016192885.1 bacterium
TATGTCACCACCCCGGGGATTCAGAATCTCCCCCTGGAAGTAAAAGAAGACAAAAATAAAGTAAGCGATTTTAAGCTTGATTCTGCATCAGAGCTTCCGATTAATTTTGGAATGGTTTTTGATGTGTCAGGAAGCATGAAGGCCGATCATAAGTTGGAAAAGGCCAAGGAAGCCGCAATTGAGTTTATTGAACTAATGAAAAGCAACGATAAGGCATTTTTAATAAAATTTTCCGACGCCCCCGAACTTGTACAAGGGCTTATTTCTGACCGGAGAAAATTGCAGCAAGAAATAGAGTATTTTCAACCGCTCCATGGAACGGCATTATACGACTCCGTTTACATGGGAGTTGAAATGATCTCCAAAGTCAAAGACCGCCCCGCGCTGGTTATCCTTACCGACGGGGTAGACGAGAATGCCGCTCGAACAGGGCCTGGAAGCGTTCGCACTTTGCGCGAAGTCGTCGATTTCGCGAAAAAACTTGATGTACAGATTTTTTCAATCGGGCTGGGCAGAGAATTGCGAATGAGGGGTTCAAAGGGGGAAGGCGTTTTAAGAACCTTTTCCGAGCAGACCGGTGGAAGTTACTTTTTTGCCCCATCCGCGTCGGAGTTGGAACAAATTTTTAGAACGGTAATTCGCGAAGTTGGAAGTCAATCAAAATTAAGCTTTGTTCCGCCATCTGGGGCCAACGATGGCGCTTGGCACACAATTGAACTTGGGATTCCAACCCGAAAAGAGCTCACCTTTATTTATAAACCGACTTACCTAGCTAAATGAAATGTTTGCGTTCAGCTATCAGCTGTCAGCTAAAAGCGCAAAGTAATGCGGTTAAGAACCAGGGTCATTTAATTCTTCCAAAGAATACCTTGGTTTTGCCTTTCCAGAAAGGTTTTATGAGATTTCTCCCTCTGGTCGAAATGACATGCCGGCTTTGCTGATTTTGAGCCCCAATCTGTCATTTCGAATGCAATGAGATGCTGACAGCTGATAGCTGAAGGCTTACAATGAAATATTGTCTTTTACTCAAAATTTATTTTTGCCGATAACTTTAATGAAAACCGGTTTTCGGAGGCATTCAAATGAACTCTTCACAGAAAATTAGAATAGGCGTTGTTTTTGGCGGGCGTTCCGGAGAGCACGAAGTCTCTCTTATTTCGGCCCAATCCATTTTGAAAGCCCTTGACCCCGAGAAATATGATGTTATTCCGATTGGAATTTCCAAAATCGGAACATGGCTTGTCGGAATTGATCCTCAAAAATTTCTACCGGACCACACCTCATCCAAGAAAATTTGTCAAGACTCGAAAACCGGCTTGCTAGGAGACCCTAGCCATAAGGGGCTTGTGTTACTCGACCAAACCCATCCGATGGAAAAGGTAAAACTTGATGTTGTTTTTCCTGTTGTCCACGGAACAAATGGGGAAGATGGAACTCTCCAAGGGATGCTTGAGTTGGCTGACATTCCATACGTCGGATGCGGAGTGCTTGCGTCTTCCGTTGGAATGGACAAAACCTCGATGAAGCGAGTTTTTCGCGACGCAGGCCTTCCTGTAGCCGATTTTAAGGAGTATTTGCGGAAAGATTGGCGGGGAAACTCCCAAAAAATTCTTGGAGACGTAGAAGCTCATTTCGGCTATCCATGCTTTGTAAAACCGGTAAATTCAGGTTCCTCAGTTGGGATTTCAAAGGCGCACAATCGCGATGAATTATCGAAAGCTTTTGACCTCGCATCGAAATTCGATCGGAAAATTTTGGTTGAAGCTTTTGTAGACGGTCGAGAACTCGAAGTTTCGGTCCTAGGAAATGACGAGCCGGAAGCTTCACTGCCCGGCGAAATCGTACCGTGCAATGAATTTTATGATTACAAAGCGAAGTATATCGACGAACGATCGGAGTTACATATTCCCGCAAAGATTTGCGATGAAAAAATTTCCGAGATTAAAGATTTAGCCGTTCGCGCTTTTAAGGCTATAGACGGGGCGGGGATGGCGCGAGTGGATTTTTTCCTGGAAACCTCTACAAATCGCCTAATATTAAACGAAATTAACACTATCCCAGGTTTTACAGGTGTTAGCATGTATCCTAAACTTTGGGAAGCAAGCGGTCTAAAGTATTCCGAACTCGTCGATAGACTTGTACAACTTGCTTTTGAGCGATACTCCGATAAGCAGGAATCTTTGCAGACAGTCGCGTGAGTGTCAAATGCGCCAGCCATTCTCGGTAAAAGGTAATTTTCCCTCTAAGCGGCACTGGCAGGTAACTTTGATCCCATTCCTGTGATGTTAACTCTTTTTTCTTAATTTCCCCTTTTTCTTTTTTAGGGCGGAATATTCCGCTTCTAAATTCTTCAAAAGTATTGGGAGTTTGGTCAATAAGCGCTTTTGCTTTCGAGGCTTCGCACGGTTCAAAGCGTATGAAACCAAAAGCGGAAGAGCAATTGTAGAATCTAAATAACATACTACCGTATCAGGAAGGCTGTCAGGCCGAACCTTCCCCCAACTTACCGCTTCCGATGGGGTGGCGCCCGAAAGCCCTCCGGTGTCCGGTCTAGCATCGGTAAATTGAATGAAATAGTCGTGGCCCTCTTCTTTTATTCCTAGGACTTCTTGGATATGGGGTTCGGTTTGAAGCAAAAAATTTTTTGGAGAGCCTCCGCCGCAAATAAACACTCCGCTTTTCCCGCCTGTCTTCTTGGCGTTCAAAACAATGGCCGCGGTCTCATTTACATCCTTGTTGGGGTCTATTACAAGCTTGTTACCCTCTAGCGCCAAAGCGGCAATATTCATTCCGATGGAACTATCCCCCGGACTACTGGTGTAGTCGTAAATCCTAATAACCCCGTTTTCTCGCAATACAACGTCGTTTAGAAAAGGAGAACCCACAAAAAGATTCTCGCCGATGCCAAAATGAGCGTCATGGTACAAGTTTGCCCCGGTGGAAACAATCCAATCTACAAACCCTGACTGAATAAGGGGAATAATGGCGGATCGGCCCAAGCCGGTTGGAGTAAGTGCCCCGGCCAAACTCAACCCAATAGTAACGTTT
The DNA here is from genome assembly GCA_016192885.1 of bacterium. GTDB lineage: Bacteria > Muiribacteriota > Ozemobacteria > Ozemobacterales > Ozemobacteraceae > JACPTH01. The sequence continues at coordinate 3,049 of JACPTH010000076.1, forward strand.
TCCTTCAACATTTTCTCGGTAAACAACCTGCAAGCCTCACGAAGCCTTCCCGCATTGTAAGCTAGAAAAATTGAGTCAATCAAGTCAGCAACGCCTTGTTTCTTTTCAATAGGCGGGGGAAAAATTTTTAGGCCTGAAAGATATTGGTTGACCTTTTTCATCTAAATGTCCTTAACTTTGAATGAAATATGGCTGATTAATTCGGAGAAATGAAAAAGAGTTCTCTTAAGTTTGAGCTTTCAGTTTAATCTGACACCGTGTCAGGAAGATTTTGGGATAACTTCTTCAGGCTACCGCTGGTAAAAATCAATATTATTTTTTCCACGACGTTGCGATTGTTTTTCATGGTAAGTATCAAGTATGGAATTTTTCCGCCCGAAAATGCTTTGTCTAAATTATTGTCAATAACTTTTCGCACCTCGTGCTGAAGCCCTTTTATGAATGGAAACATCTCAGTCCATTGGCGACCCTGAGCCTCTTCAACTGAAACCCCTGGAGGCAAATATTCCCGGGTCTTTCTGTTGAAATAAGCTAACTTGCCTTCTCGATCAATTATCATTACCTCGTCGGAAATGTGCTCAACTATATCGAGGGTCTTGCTCCGCTCTTCGTTCACTTGTTCCATCAATCTTGCATTTGAAATGGCGATCCCAGAGATAACTGAAAAATTCTTTAAAACGAGTTGATCAGCCGGGCAAAAATCTCCCTCGCGCTTGTTCACCACTTGAAAAACACCCACAACCTCATTCTTCAAAACCAATGGATACGTGATAATGTTCCGAGTTCTAAAATGGTGGGCCTCATCGATTGAACGGTTAAACCTTAAATCCGGGTGAATGTAAGATAAATCTCCGTAAACATCTTTTATGCATAAACTTGTACGATGAAGAGCGGTGTAACCAGCAACGGAGGTGTTGTCAATGTTAAGAATGATCTCCTCCACCTTGTTGCTTAGAATCACTTGTGAAATCATAAGTTTTTCGAGGGGATCAATAAGATAAAGGGTGGCTCCTTCGGCATTAAGGAGGGTTTTTACGGATTTCACAACGCGCCGCAAAAGGTCTTCAACATCAAAAGTTGTGAGGAGTTCTTCGCCAAGAATTATAGTCTTTTCCAGGCTTTCAATAATTTTGAGGTTTTCCACAGATTTTACTCCAAGATAATTCAGGATTTCCTTTTGTACAAAGGTACTCGGAAACAAGGAATTCGAGAGTCAGTCTAACATTGAATGGCTTAGGTGGCAAGAAAAACCGAACCAATAATAATGTTAGGGTTCTTTTACAATTATCTTAGCGAACCGGCATTCTGAAGATATGGCATCATGAGAAGAAAGACTCCGAGAAAAAATGCCAAGGCGAAGAAGTAAAAAAGAGCAAAGAAAAAAAATGGAGTTTCCTTAATAATTTTTTTAACTAGGCTCGCCTCTCCTTCTTGGGCGGTTTCAAAGCGGTGCGATATTCGATCAAAAATTACCATGGTCATTGCCCCTAACCCACAAAAACCCAGCAAAAACCCAAAACCAATTGCAATAACTGAAGTATGGGGATTATGTGGCGCGGTGGAAAAAAGAACGTAAGCAACTAGCAAACTGAGGGCTTCAAGCCCGCAAAACCCGAGAGAACCCCAAAATAATCCAATCCAAACGTAATCTTTCATCCTCTCAAGCCCCCAATCTCATTTCTTCTCCCAGGTTCCTCGAAATTTATCTGCGGGGTATTTGACATTGTTTTTTCTCATTTTGTCTTGAAAGGTGCTTGAAAGATCAATATTTAGGGAATTAGCCAAGCTTAGTAAATAAGCAAGAACATCCGCCATTTCCTCCCCAATTTCGGCCAATCTTATCGGTGATAAGCTCGCTTCATTTGATAATTCCCACTGAAAATGCTCAAGAAGCTCTGAAGATTCCAGGCAAATGGAAATTGCAAGGTTCTTTGGGGTATGAAACTTTTCCCACTCCCGCTCTTTGACAAAATGGGCCATCAAGTCTTTTAGAAATTTCACTGAAGTCTCTTGATCGGTTAATTTTTCTATTTTTGAAGAGAGCATAATACTTTGCCTTTAGTTTTTATTTCCGCTCAATTTGGTCCTTGATAATACCACGTCCAAATTAAACTCTGAATGGTTATATTATCTTTTCAAGAATGAGAATTTCAGAGGATAAATAGGGTTTTACGTCACCCGTTAATGTGAATCCAATACTTTGCCAAAACGGAAGAACAATTTCGTTTGATCTTATTACACCCAATCGAATCTTTTTGAAAATTTTCCAATCGCGAAAAAGATTTTCAATTTTACAATAAGATTTGGCACCATATCCCTGTCGCTTAATTGCCTGTAAAAAAACTTCTCATTAAAAGCCAAAATACTTTGGTGAAAGCTAGGAGTTTGAAGGTTCCGGGTGCAAGTTTTCAAGGGGCGGCGAAGGGGTCTCCGAACCCGTGGGAGTTGGAGCAGCGGTCGGTGGGTTCCCGGAATTCGCGGGTAATGGAGCAAGCTCCTGGCCAGCAATTAATTGTTTAAGTTCATCACCGCTTATTGTTTCGCGTTCAATCAAAATCTTGGAAACTTTCTGGAGGAATTCTTTCCGAGAAGTCAAAATTTTTCTCGCGGTCTCATAGGCGGTATCTATTAGGCGCCTTATTTCGCTATCAATTTTCTTGGCAATCTCTTCGGAAACGTCCCTGCGTTGGTTAAAATCTCTTCCTAGAAAAACCGCGTGGTCTTCGTCACCGAGAGAGATTGGACCAATTTCATCACTCATTCCCAATTCGCACACCATTTTTCGAGCTATTTTTGTCGCCCGATCGATATCATTTTTGGCCCCTGAAGTGATTTCCCCAATAACAATTTCTTCGGCCACGCGCCCACCCAACAAAATACA
>JACPTH010000077.1 GCA_016192885.1 bacterium
AAAAATAGCCCACACCAATCCTGCGATTGCGACAATCTGAGCCCCGGGGACAAACATGCAAACTAGAGAAGCCAATGCAAAAACGGCGGAAGCGCCAGTTTTAACCTGGTTGTAGGAAAATTTCCTTCCCCCCTTGAAATCTTCGGAGTGAGAGAAAGCATAAGCGTTCAAAGCGAAACTGATGATTGATAACCCGATTCCAAGCGTGTATCCTAAGCCTTGGGCGTTTTGAAAATTTTTGGCGGAATCTTGGCCCAATCCAACTTTTCCTTTTACCCAGCGAAAATATTCGCTTGTCTTTTGAGGGTTTTCAGGGGTGCGCATGTGTTTTAGAAAAACGAAGACGCTTTTTTCCGATAAAACTTTTTGGGCTTTCTGCGTGGCGTTTTGCCAACCCGAAAACACTCGGTTGCCCCAGAATGCAATTCCTTTGGCATGTTCGAATTTAGCGAAGAAGGAAAATGCCAAGGTGGTCCGGCGAAAAATTTCGGTGAATGTTCCCAAAGTGCTGGGGATTTGAATTAAGGCTCCCTTTACGGTTTCGGTAATTTGCTTGAAGGATTTTAAAGCGCTATACCAAGTTGGGACATCTTCAGCCCCGGGTTCCATAAGCATGTACGCGTTTGAAATGGTCATTAGCCAATCGGCGCAGGCTTTGTCTTCCATTTCCTTCTTGTTTGCTCCCCTTAAATTAATGAGGTGCTTTAAATAATCCCCCGGAGACATTGATTGAGATTCGAAATCAACCCCGTTATCCAATTGGGAATTAACCGATGCGGGAACTTTTGGGGGTGCTGCCTGAACCATGGCAACAACCATGGGTTCAAAGCCAAACCATATGGCGAAAAGAATGATGAAAACGCGTGCTCGCTTAGAGATCCGAAGTCTCATTTTAAGCCCTCCTCAAAAACATTGAAACAAGCGAAAAAAGATTATTTGAGAGCGGATAGAAAAATTTGAGAAGCTCTGGCTTCCAGAGAATCTTTTTGGTCGTCTTTTTTTAAAACATCCTCGAAACATTTTTTTGCCTGCTCGATTCTACCCATTTCTTTAAGCGCTTCACCATACCCGAAAGACCATTTGATAAAATCTTCATCCGTGGGTTGAGAGTTAACTCGAAAAAGTTCTTCGTACATCTCCCCAACTTTTTGCCAATTTAGGGTGGCTTTATAGGCGATTAGAAGCCTTTCTTTTGCTTCCCCGTAGAAAATGGTTTCGGGATATCTTCTCAGCAGGTGTTTGAGCGTGGATATCATTTCAACGTAATTTGGTTCTTGGTTCGCCAACAAATATAGATTGGAAAGTCTCCAACAGGCCATTTCCGCCCACTGGGTATCGGGACATTTGTCAATGACTTTTTGATAACCGGAGATAAATGCATCGAGATCCCACTTGTCAGTTGAAGCCATTTCCGCGAACATTTTGGATGCAAGGTCTTCCTGCTCCGCGAGAGGAAGGATCGGGGAAGATTCTTGGGGAGGGTTTGTTTTTACTTGCTGCCTTTCAGGTTCCTTCGTGCTTTTAAATTTTTTAAAAATCAGAGCCCTAAGCTTCATGAGGGAAGCGGATTTTGGAAAAGCGGCCTCACCGTATCGACGGAGTTTTCCTAACGTGATTGCGGCTCGGACATAGAGCCCTTCGGATGGGGAAATTGCCAGGTTTTTTTGATAAAGTTGAAAGGCCCCATCAAAATTCTTTTCTTTTTCTAACCTCCGTCCTTCATCTAAAACCTTTGCTAAATCGTTCTTCGGCTCGCCAAATAGGGCTGGAGAAATGACGGTGATGAAAATGAAAAAAATCATCCGTGTTGGAAGGAGCAATTTTCTCATCTTTTCAAGTGTCATGGGAAAACCGTAAACCTATAAATAATGTTTTCCCCCTTAAAATAAACAATGATTTGCATAAAGGCTAATTTTTCGGATCAAGCAATTCGTCATGCCGGCTCCTTTTTTTGCGTGTTAGCTTTCATACGTATCGTTAAAAATTAAATGAAACACTCTTTAATCACGTTCCTTTACTTTAACAATAAACCTTGAGATAGTCCATTACAACCTTGGAAAATTGAAAGCATTTATTTCTCAGCGTTAGCCTAAGAAACGCAATTCACTTCTTGGCAAGACTTTTATTAGAAAAACTTTTCCAAAATCGCTATTATTCCACCAACTGAAAGGAGGAGGACAACAGGTCCCCAATTATCCCAAAATGTCGGGGACCGGTGGGAAATTTTCAATCTACCCATTTCGCGATAAACTACTAAAAAGGGTTTTTCATGGGTGGTAATAATAAGCGGGCACCCAAGTGAACCCGCTACTTCCTCCAAGTATGGTTGAAAAGAGTCTAATTCTTTTTCAGTAAAGCTTTTTGTAACGGGAAATTGTTTTCCTGTCCGCAGAATTAAAATTCCCCTTATTGACGCCCAGGAGCTTGTGTGGTTTAACGAATCCGCTCTCACCGTAATACATTCGATGTCATTAATCTTGGCTTCATTCCAACTAAAATCTCGTCCCCGCAAAACCCAATGCCGTTCCATAAATCCTGATGTGTAATTAAAAAAAAGAAAATCCTCAGAATTACGGCGAATGTAAAAAAAAAACAAGGACCCCGAAAAAAAGAAAAAGGATGAAGGTATTCTCCCCCACTTTGGATGAGGATTATGCATTGATTCTAAGAACGGATGGAAAAAAAGAATTAGCCCAATTCCCAAAAAAACCCATGGAAAGACCTTCCCAATTTGCTGAGATAAATAGAGATTAATTCTTTTGGTTCTTCCGTAGTTTTTTGGGTTCGGAATTATTTCTCTAGTTTTATCGGATTGTATCTTTGCAGCACGGGGTTTTGCAATCTTTTCCCGGCTTTTGACCGCAGGTTGACTTGCCGAGACCCTAGCCCATTCCCCGCAATTTGGGCAACGAGAAGTTTCCTTTGGAAAGGTGAAGGCGCATTTCACGCAAATCTGCTTGCCAGGCATTTCATTTCTCGTAAGCCTTCAGCTATCAGCGGTCAGCATTCAGCAAAAACCCTTTCGAGATTTGCTACCTGCCATATTCAGCCAATATCAAATCAAGAGCTACTTTCACACCTTCAACCTCTTGAAATTCTTCATGCCGCATCACTCCGTGGTTTTAGCTGATAGCTGATGACTGAACGCTTACCCTTTCTCCAAAGCAAACTAAATCTTGGAGCGAATTCCGCAAAACCAGAACAAAAAAGTGCGAAACTCCGCACTAAAAAAAAGTCGTATCATCTCAATAATTCGGGGCGGGCCTACGATTCAAGCGGAAGAGATTTCTCCCTTCGGTCGAAATGACAGCACTGTTTGTCATTCCGAACGAATGTGAGGAATCTAGCTTTTGTGGAGAAATGGTACATTCACCC
>JACPTH010000067.1:0-7349 GCA_016192885.1 bacterium
GAGATCCTCGGCTTCCATGGTTGCAACTAGCCGCTATCTCCTGGATAGGAGATACGGTTAAGTCGGGTTTGATCAAGGAATTTGGCTCTCCTGAAGCCGTTTTTCGCTCCTCCCAAAGTCAACTTTCCAGGGTAAAGGGATGGACTCCTGCAAGATTAGAGAGGTTTTTACGCGAGGGAAAAAATACTCCCCCTATTTGTAACCCTGAAACCCTCGATGAAAAAGGGATCGAATTGGTAAAGTTTTCCGACCCGGAGTATCCGCTTTTGCTACGACAAATTCCGGATTCTCCGGTTGTTCTTTTTTCAATGGGAAAATCTATTCCCGATAATCGCCCCCATTTTTCTATCGTTGGCGCAAGGCAGGCTACCCAAACCGGTTATGACATTGCCCAGGAGTTTTCTAGCGCCCTCAGCAAAGCCGGGTTCGTGATCGTAAGCGGGTTGGCATTGGGAATCGACACTTTCGCGCATAAAGGGGCGTTAGATGCCCACGGAAGAACTATTGCAATCCTTGGTTGCGGTTCTGACGTAATTTATCCTTCGGGGAACAGAAAAATTAGAGAAAAAATTCTTGAAAACGGAGAATTATTATCTGAATATCCTCCGGGAATGCTCGCTCGACCATGGCATTTCCCCGTGAGAAATCGTATTATTTCGGGAATGTCGGTTGGGACCCTTGTTATCGAAGCGACGGCCAGAAGCGGTTCATTGATCACCGCCAGACTTGCGGGCGAGCAGAATAGGGATGTGTTTGCCCTTCCCGGTAATATTCGATCAAAGCTTTCGCAGGGAACATTGGCGCTAATTAATGATGGAGCCGAGTTGGTCACCTCTCCTCAAGCCATAATAGACCAATACCCTCATTTAATTCCGGAAAAAGAAGATTCCGACTTGATTGCCGATTTTGAACTGACAAGCGACGAGGCAAAACTTGTCGAGACACTTTCGGATGACCCGGTTTCACTAGACAAATTATTGGCGCAAGGTAAGTGGTCGAGGGATAAGCTTTTCAATATGCTTTTGAATCTGGAACTTAGAGATATATTGGTTAAATTTCCTGGAAATTTATTTCAAGCTAAAATTAAATCCCCTAGCGGGAGGGAGTCACATGTCAAAATCTAAAAGTCCTTTAAACGATGTCATGAAAATTGTGAAGATTGTTATTCACACATTGGAAACTAGCAGTTCATCTAGCTCTCAGCCTGCCATGATGGTCAAGAAATTAATTAAGCGCGGCTTTAAACCTGAAGATATCGATCTTGCGATGAGATGGGTCGCATCGCTTGGCGCAAGGGTTGTCAACGAAGAAGGCGGGACCGTTGTTGCGCCTGAAAACCATCTTTTTCAAACCAAGCAAGGCCCGGGAATTCGTCAACTTCATACTACCGAAGCTCTAAAGCTTTCGCACGATTCTCAGAGGATGCTTCTTACACTTTTGTCGAACCGGCGCATTACCCCGCTACATTTTGAGCGCACAATCGAATATTTGCTCCAAAGCCCCCTGCGGGAGGTCTCCCCTGAGAGACTTGAAATAATCCTTTCCCTAACCAACCCAACCCCGGGTTGGGAAGAAGGGTTTTTCTTAAGCGAACGCGTTTCTCCGCCCCAGTTTATTAACTAGTACAAGAGGAATTTTTCATGCCTTCAAAGAACCTCCTTATTGTTGAATCGCCCGGAAAAATTAAAACTCTTTCAAAGATCCTAGGAAGTAGTTTTGTTGTGGAAGCAAGCAAAGGTCATATAATGGATCTTCCGAAATCGAAACTTGGAGTAGATGTTGAAAACGGGTTTCAACCGGATTATAGCGTGGTAAAAGACCGCTCAGAAGTCATTCGAAAACTGAAAGATGTCGCAAATCACTCCGACAAAATCTACCTGGCCCCCGATCCCGACAGGGAAGGAGAAGCGATTAGTTGGCATCTTGCCACGATTTTGAAAATCGATCCGACAAGCCAATGTCGAGTTACTTTTAATTCCATTACCCATGACTCGGTACTTCAATCGATCCGGAACCCCAAACCGATTGACTTAAACCTTGTTAACGCGCAACAATCACGGAGAATTCTCGATAGACTTGTCGGGTATAAACTTTCTCCTCTCCTTTGGAAAAAAGTACAAGTTGGGCTTTCTGCGGGAAGAGTCCAATCGGTTGCCGTTCTTCTAATTTGCGAGCGGGAGAAAGAGATCTTGTCTTTTGTCCCGGTTGAATATTGGACAATTAAAGCTATTCTTCAAACTTCCGCGAAGGAAACCTTCGAAGCCAAACTTGTTAAAACCGACGGAAAGAAATCTGTAATCTCGGACCAGGCATCTTCTCAAAAGGTGATTGATGAAATCCGTCTGGCTCAATTGCAAGTGGTAGATATTTCACAGCGTTCGAAAAAGCAGACTCCTCCCCCGCCGTTTATCACTAGCAGCTTGCAACAAGACGCATACCGGAGATTTTCATTTACAGCGAAACGAACGATGTCCATCGCGCAAAAGTTGTATGAAGGAGTCGCAATAGGTAAAGAAGGCCCTGTCGGGCTTATTACGTACATGCGAACCGATTCATTTCGCGTTGCTCCGGAAGCGCTTAGCGAGGCATTCGAATTCGTCGATAAAACCTTCGGCAAGCTTTACTCTCTTCCCCAGGGCCGTTTTTATCGTACAAAGAAGGGAGCGCAAGACGCTCATGAAGCGATTAGACCAACCTCGGTTTGGAGAACGCCTGAGTCTCTTGTTTCATTTTTAACGCCGGAAGCCCACAAGCTTTATTCCTTAATTTGGAAAAGATTCGTGGCGACGCAAATGGCCGAAGCGGTTTATGATATTTTAACCATTGATATATCGGCCGGGATTCACACGCTTCAGGTGGTCGGGACAACGGTCAAATTTGACGGTTTCACAAAGTTATACTCTGAGATGAGACAAGAAAACGACAGGGAATCCCAGGATAAGGACGATGCGGAAAACCTCGAATCCGAATCCCAACGGCTTCCGAAATTGTCGAAAAATGAAAATTTAACTCTAAAAAAACTTGATCCTACTCAAAACTTTACGCAACCGCCAACTAGATATAATGAATCGATGTTGGTTAAAACCCTCGAAAAGGAAGGAATTGGGAGGCCCAGCACTTATGCGACGATTATCGACACAATCCAGCAACGCGGCTACGTAAAGAAAGTTGAATCACGTTTTCGCCCAAGTGACGCCGCTTTTGTAACGACCAACATTCTTACCGGCTTTTTCTCCGATATCATCACCACTAGGTTTACCGCGAAAATGGAATCTTTCCTCGATGAAATCGAAGAAGGAAAAAAAGATTGGGTTTCGGTGTTAAAAGATTTTTATTCCCCGTTTTTAGATGACATCAAGAAGGCGGATGCAAAGCTCAAAAAAGTTGAATTTAATTCCGACTGCGTTTGCCCAAAATGCGGAAAACCCATGGTGGTAAAATTCGGCAGGGCCGGAAAGTTTCTGGCTTGCTCCGGTTATCCAAACTGCAAATCCACCGAACACATTCCCGAGGAAATGCTTATTACCCCGACATCCGAAGGGGGCAAGCCGATTCCTTTAAAAGCGATCCTTGAGAAAGTTAAATTGGAAACAGCCTTACAACCCGTTGAAACAACAACGGAAGTTTGTGAAAAATGCGGGGCAAATATGGTCGTTAAAACCGGCCGATTTGGGAAATTTTTGGCATGCCCCAAGTATCCGGATTGTAAGAATACGAAACGTATCGTTCAAGATTTAGGAATCCCCTGTCCCATTGAAAATTGCGGCGGAAAAATTTCGGTAAAGCGCTCCAAAAAGGGAAGGATTTTCTACGGTTGCTCGAACTACCCGACTTGTACTTTTGTTTCATGGTCCAAGCCGATTAATGAAATTTGCCCCAAATGTAAGAGCGTTTTGACTAACCATAAAACGATTAAACTTGGCCCTCATGTGAAATGCACGAACAAAGCATGCGATTACAAACGCACTCAAGAAAGTAGCGAAATTAGTGAAAAAAGATAAACATCCGCAGGTGGTGGTTTTGGGGGCCGGTTTAGCCGGAATTGAAGCCACATTTCAACTAATTCGTCGAGGGATTCCGGTTCGCCTCGTCGAAATGCGGCCCAAGATACAAACCGGCGCGCATCTAACCGGAGAATGTGCCGAGCTAGTATGCAGTAATTCCCTTGGAAGTAACTTACCCGATCGAGCCCCCGGCTTGTTGAAAGAAGAACTTAGGACTCTGTCAAGTTATATTCTTGATGTGGCCTATCGGTATCGCGTTCCGGCGGGCCAGGCGTTGGCGGTGGATCGCCACGCTTTTTCCCGCGAGATAAGTAGATACATAAAAGGGCATAGCCTTGTTGATTATGTAAATGAAGAAGCAACCTCCATTCCGGAGGAAGGAACGGCAATTTTAGCTACAGGCCCGCTTACCTCCCCGACTTTGCTTTCTTTTCTTTCCAAAACTTTCGGAAAAAAGCAATTGTTCTTTTTCGATGCCATCGCTCCAATTGTTAGCGCAGATTCGATCGATATGTCGTGCGCGTTTAAAAGCGATAGGTATGACGAAAACGGAGATGGAGACTATGTTAACTGTCCCCTTACCCAGGAAGAATATGAACGTTTTGTACAAGAGTTGGTAAAAGCCGAACAAATCCCGATCTCCGGGATGGAAAAGGATTCTCGGAAAACTTTTTTTTGCGCATGTCAACCCATTGAAGAAATTGCGCGGAGCGGAAAAGATTCTCCCCGATTTGGCCCCATGAAACCGGTCGGATTAACCGACCCCCGGACCGGTAAACGTCCGTATGCGGTTCTCCAATTGAGGCAAGATAACCTGTTAGGTAGTTTTTATAACCTGGTCGGTTGCCAAACTAACTTAACCGTTCAAGAACAAGCTCGGGTGTTTAGAATTATTCCCGCTTTGCTGAGCGCAAATTTTCTCCGTTTTGGCCAAATGCATCGCAATAGCTATTTAAACTCCCCGAAAATTTTGTTACCCACCATGCAGACCAAAACAAACCCTTCTTGGTTTATCGGAGGCCAGATTACCGGTGTTGAAGGTTATACTGAATCGGTGGGTACCGGGTTATTAGCCGGTCTAAACGCCGCAAGAATCATTCTTCAAAAGAACCCCGTGGTTCCTCCGCCTGAAACTATTCTAGGGGCTCTAGTTAAATACATTACATTCCCGGGCCACAAAAGTTTTATGCCTATGAGCGGGAATTTCGGTCTTTTTCAAAGCGAATTTCCGGAATTGGGGGCCGATTCTCGCAGGGAAAAAATCATTTCGAACGCAAGAAAAGTGTTTAGAGAGTTCGCTGACCAATTGTAAACCATAAGGTTGTTACCGAAAATGAGTAAATCGGAACCATCCTCAACTCCCCCTCAAACTCAAGGCAAAACCAAATCCGACCGGTTAAACCAAGGAATGATTGGGTTCGCCTTTGGAGCTATTTCTCTGGGTATTGTTTTGTTGCTGGCACTAGGAAAAGCTTTGGAACCGGTTGAAAACTATTTCCAAATGTTGATTTTTCAAATGGGTTACGAAAGTTTGCCTACGGCCCCAGAATTGTTTGTAGTAAAGAAAGATTCCAAAACCTCAAGCAAAATTAATGAAGATATCGGTAGGATGGACTATGCCTCGGTGATTCGCTTCCTCGGAAATGGCCGGCAAGCCCCATTTCCTGGTGGAGGAAGTTATCGCCAGGATCTTGTAAAATTAGAACTTGGATGTTCCATGGAAAATTCAAAACCAATTGAATTTTCCAAAATGAAATTGTCTTTTTCCTCAGATTCGATTTCATTGGGAACCGTCCAAACCGGATTAGGTCCGCAACCTTTCGTTTCATTTAGCGATCAAATTCTGTCTCTTCCGACATTTCTTCGCTTTCCTCCAACGGTTAACCCTGATTTCGAATTTTCGGGTCTTCCTGTTACTTCAAATAAGTCATCATCAAGCGAATGGTGGCGGTTCTTTGTCGAGAACTTAGTTTCCCTGGATTTCAAGCATAGGTTTAAGATTAAAACCCAAGACGGAGTTATAAATTATGCTCTCTCCGCGGAAAAAAGCCTTCCACCTGATTTCTATATTCCTCCCGCCGCAGTTATCGGAGTTGACTTTATCCTCCAAGGACGTCGCGGAGAAGATGACGAAGAGAAGTTAAAAATCCTTCCATCTGCGTTAGCGTCTTGCGAAGTACCGGTTGTACTTGCCGCTCATACCGAAACCAACAAACAAAAAATCGACCCCCTTCAGGTTATCACCAAAGGGCTTTCTCAACAAGTTCCCGAAGGCCCTGAATCTATTTTGGTAACCCCCGACCCAATGTTTCTTTGTAAACCGGAAATAAATTTAGGAATGATAAACGTTTTGAAACAACGCGGAAATATGGTTCGGGAGCTTCCGATCTTCCTCCCCCATCCCGATGGAAAAAGCTTGTTTCCCGCTTTTTCCTTGGCAATGGCGGCTTTATATCTTGATAAAACAAACGGCAACCGATTTCCCGGCCCCGTATGGCTTGGGCTACAACAGGAACTTAGTAGAATCCTGCGGGATCAAAAAGCCGGCGTTTATTCCGGCGGAATTTGGATAAACGGGAAATTAATCCCCACCGATCGAGATGGAAGGATGCTCATAAGGTTTGTCGGTTCGACAAAAAAAAATCGCTTCGGCAAGAGAGTAATTCCTTCCGTCTCATTTTATGAAGCATACGATGATAATTACCTTAAACAACTCTCGATTAGAACGGGGAAATCGGAAGAGTTTAATCCGGAAACGGTCCATTTAAACACCTGCAGCTTGTACAGCAACTATGGAAATCGAATCTGTATGCTCGGGCCTTTTGAGATGTCGGATTTTGACATGTACGATACCCCTTTATCTTACCCAACCCCATACCGAGTTGATGATGAACTTCTCATGGGAATTGAGGTTCACGCTAACGCCACCTTGAATATTTTGCATGGAAACCCTTTTCGTCATGCTTCCCCGCTAATTGGTTGGATATTGTTGATTCCCATGACCTTGCTTCTAGGAGTTTTTTTAGATAAACTCTCCCCCGTCGTTTCCACTGTTGTTACTCTTTTTGCGATCGCGCTTTCCTTGGGGTTCGCGTATTTTTACCTGCATGTTTGGGGAAGAGTAATGATAATTTCCCCGTTCGTTTTTTCCTTTTTTCTTACTTGGACAAATGCGACTATAACAAACTATTATAGAAAATGGGCGCAGGCGAATTCAACCAAACAGATGTTTCAGCGATTTGTTTCCGCGGATGTTGTACAATTCATGCTGGAACACCCTGAATTCGTAAAACCAGGCGGTCAGAGCGTTGAGTTAACCATTTTTTTCTCCGACGTTGCGGGTTT